>PWVP01000192.1 GCA_003561815.1 Campylobacterota bacterium
CCCAAGGCCCGCACCCTGCGCTGCTGCGCGGAGTGTAAGCCCAAGGTGATGATGAAAGCCCATTTTGAACAGGAGGCCCTCTAATGCAACAAGAAGGGATTGACCAAGCCCGGGGGAGGCTCTATGGGCTTTGTGGCCTGATCTTTACCGAAAACGGCGTGCGCGATCATCAAGAGGCGATCAAAGAGGCGCTGGCGGTGGTGGTGCAAAACCCTTTCGATGATACGGCGGCTTCGGCGGCTGAGGGGATGCGCTCTTTGCTTCAAGCCGATCACGATGCGGCCCAGGAGTACACCGAGATCTTTATCACCCCCTTTCGGCGGCCCACCGGTATTACCGCGTCGTTTTATCACGAACAGCGCGAAGGGGGGCGGATGCTGCTTCTGGCTCGCGAGTTTATCCAGAAGACCCCGTTGCGCCGCGATGAGAAGCGTTTTTTGGCCCCCGAAGATCACTTCGGCTTTCTTTTTGGGCTGATGGAGCACCTGCTTTTAGAGGGGGAGTCTGCTCAGGCACGATCGCTCTTTGAGAGCCTGCTCAACCCCTATATGGATGCCTTTATCACCTCAGCAAGTGCCCACGAGGCGGCGGAGTTTTACCGGTACGCAGCGAGCTTTTTAGAGCGGCTTATCACCTTTGATCGCAGCTTTTTAGAGATCGAAGCACCGCTGCAACCGGCAGCAATGCTCCATGAGGTGCGTTCGCAGTTTGAACGCGGCCCGCGTAAAAAACGGCGCTAAGCCCCCCACAGATTGGCCCACGGGCCGATCGATGGGGTGCTTAGGCAGCCCACCGGCTTTTTACCGGTACAGCCGCGCTGGCGGCGTGCTTTAGGCCATAGCGGCCCAAGCGTAGCCTGACGGGCTTTGCCCGGCTGGCGGAAATTTTACATGGAGGTGCCTGATGGATCAGAATCAGACCGAAGAGCGTCGAGCGTTTATGAAACGCTCCATGGTCGCCGGTGCCGTGGTGGTGGGATCGCTCGGATTTGTCGGTGCGACCACCCACAGCCACGCCCGGGGTGCACCCAGTGGCAACGGTGTGGTGGTAGGACGATCGAAGAAAACCGAGATCCTCTACCAAAAGACCCAACACTGGGAGCAGTACTACCGCACGGCGCTCTAAGCGCGCGTGGCGCAATTTACAGCCGTGAAAGCGGCGTGCTTTAGTACGCTTGAGCAGCGTCGAGCGTTTGTAGTGAGGGTGGACTTTGTTCACCTGAACGGATTAAATGAACTACAAAGGAAATAACAAATGACAAAAAGACCCTCTCAGGGCTTCGGTCGCCGAAGCTTTATGAAGATGGCGGGTCTTGCCGGTGCTTTTACGGCCACCAGTGCATTCGGGTCACAGAGTATGACCCGCGCTGCGACGGCCCAGGAGCTGAAAGCTGCCCATCCGGGTAGCCAAACCGTCAAGACTATCTGTGCGGCCTGTTCGGTCGGTTGCGGTATTTTGGCCGAGACCAAAAACGGTGTCTGGCTTCGTCAGGAGGTGGCCCAGGATCACCCCGTGAGCCTAGGCGGCCACTGCTGTAAAGGTGCCGATCAGATCGATGTGGCCAAATCAAGCGTCCGGCTTAAAACCCCGATGGAAAAGGTCGGCGGCCAGTGGAAACGCATCAGCTGGGATGAGGCGTTTAAGAAGATCGGTGCGAAACTGCGCGAGCTGCGCGGTGAGTTCGGGCCTGATTCGACCATGTTTTTAGGTTCGGCGAAGTTTAACAACGAGCAGGCCTATTACTACCGGAAGTTTGCGGCCTTTTACGGCACCAACAATATCGATCACCAGGCACGCATCTGACACAGTTCCACAGTCGCCGGTGTGGCGAATACCTTTGGATACGGGGCGATGACCAATCACCTCGCAGATGTGCAGAATGCAAAAGCGATCATTATGTTTGGTGCCAATCCTGCGGTGAATCACCCCGTGGGTTTCCAGCACTTTCTCAAGGCTAAAGAGAAAAACAACGCGCAGCTGATCGTGATCGATCCGCGCTTTACCCGCACAGCGGCCAAGGCCGATCACTATGTGCGCATCCGTAGCGGCACCGACATCGCCATGATGTACGGGATGATCCGTCTCATCGTGCAGAACAACTGGCACGATGAGAAGTACCTCGACGATCGGGTTTACGGCTGGCGTGAAGCGGTCAAAGAGGCGCAGCAGTGGACGCCCGAGCAGGTCGAAGAGGTCACCGGCATCCCCGCTGAGCAGCTCATCCAAATCACCCGTCTCTATGCGCAATCCAAGCCCGGCTGTCTGGTCTGGACCATGGGTCTGACCCAGCACACGATCGGCTCGTCCAATACCCGTCTGGCCCCTATCTTGCAGATGATGCTGGGCAATATGGGCGTGAGTGGCGGCGGCACCAACATCCTACGCGGCCATGACAATGTGCAGGGTGCCACCGATCTGGGCTGTCTGGCCGACACCCTGCCGGGGTACTACGGTCTGGCTGAGGGCTCCTGGCGCTACTTTAGTGAGAGTATCTGGCAGGTGCCTTACGACGCCATGCTGGCGCGTTTTAAAGATAAGAGCATGATGGAGTCCAGGGGTTTTACACTCGCGCGTTGGTATCAGGGCGTCATCAAAGAGGATGCGATCCACAACGGTGGCACCGATCTCAAAGCGCTCATCTGTCTGGGCAACGGCATCACCTCCATCGCCCAAACGCATAAAGTCAAAGAGGGTCTTGATGGTCTGGATCTGCTGGTACTGGGCGATCCCTTTGTGAACGAAGCGGCGGCCCTGACCGATAAAACCGATAATGTCTTTATCCTGCCGTGTGCGACCCAGATGGAGACCAGCGGTTCGGTCACGGCGACGAATCGATCGATCCAGTGGCGTGATAAGGTGGTCGATCCGCTTTATGAAGCCAAGCCCGATCAGGAGGTGCTCTTTGCGCTGGCTAAAGAGCTGGGCTTTTATGAGGAGTATGTGAAATCGATGGGTGATGGCAAAGGCAATTTCCAGTGGCCCGAGGATGCCACCCGTGAGATCGCGCGCGCCATTAAGACCATCGGCATGAGCGGCCACACGCCCGAAAGACTGAAAAAGCATCAGCAAAACTGGCATCAGTTTAACCCCGAGAGCCTGGAGGGTTTCGGCCCGAATAAGGGCGAGTATTATGGTCTGCCCTGGCCGTGCTGGAGTGAGACCCACTCGGGTAGTCCGGTGCTTTATAGCATCCACAAGCCGGTCAGTCAGGGCGGCATGGGTTTTCGTGTGCGTTGGGGGACCGAAAAAGATGGTGTGAATCTGCTTTCTGGCGAAGGAAGTGCGCCGGTGGGTTCATCGATTCGCCGGGGGTATGATGAAATCACGGCGGCCAATATCGAGAGTATGGGCATTCGTCTGACGGCTGCCGAAAAAGAGAAAGTCAAGGGCAAAAACTGGAAAACCGATATGAGCGGGATTCTCACCGCCAAAGCGCTCGAAGCGGGTCTGTGCCCCTATGGTAACGGCAAAGCGCGGGCGGTGGTGTGGAACTTCCCCGATGCGGTGCCTGTGCATCGTGAGCCGCTGCATAGCATCCGCCACGATCTGACGGCCAAATATCCCAGTTACGAGGATAAGCCCAATCACTTCCGTGTGGATACCCGCTACAAATCGGTGCAGCAGGAGAAGGATTGGTCCAAAGAGTTTCCCATCAACCTTGTCACCGGGCGACTGGTTACCCACAACGGGGCCGGTGTGGAGACCCGTGGCAGTAAGTATCTGGCTGAGATCGACGGGGAGATGTATGTGGATATGCACCCCGATCTGGCGGCCAATCTCGGCATCCGTGATGGTGATATGGTGTGGGTACACGGTACGGAGAAGAGTAAGATCAAGGTTAAAGCGAAGTTCTCCTTTAGCGTCGATCCCAAAAGCGTCTTTTTGCCCATCCACTTTATGGGGGCGTTTCAAGGTGAGGATATCTCGCACAAGTATCCGGCGGGAACCAAACCCTATGCCACCGGCGAATCGGCGAATGTGGTCACCAACTACGGTTATGACATCATTACCCAGATTCCCGAAACCAAAGGCGGCCTCTGCCGCATCGAAAA
>PWVP01000112.1 GCA_003561815.1 Campylobacterota bacterium
ATCCTTGCGGTTTCTAGCTACCCAAATTGTAGGCTAAGGCGGCTTTAGGGCGCGTCACTGCCCCCCTAAGCCACGGGCGGCTACAATGGCGCAACCCAAACATACATTTAAGGATAGTCCTATGGCCATGACGGTTTACTACGATAAAGATTGTGATCTGAGTCTGATCCGCTCGAAAAAGGTGGCGATGATCGGCTTTGGTTCTCAGGGCCACGCCCATGCAGAGAACCTGCGCGATAGCGGTGTTGAGGTGGTGATCGGTCTGCGCAAAGGCGGCAGCAGCTGGGCCAAAGCGGAGGCGAAGAAGTTTCAGGTTCTGGAGGTGGCTGAGGCTTCTAAGGTCGCCGATGTGATCATGATTTTGCTCCCCGATGAGATCCAAAAGGAGATCTACGATGCCGAGATTGCACCCAATCTCAAAAGCGGTGCAACCGTCGCTTTTGGCCACGGCTTTAGCATCCACTACGGTCGCATTCAGCCCGCCAGCGACATCAATGTGATGATGGTCGCCCCTAAAGCACCGGGCCACACCGTGCGCACCGAGTTTGTCGCCGGTGGCGGGATCCCCGATCTGGTGGCGGTTGAGCAAGATCCCAGCGGCAACACCCTGGAGCTGGCCAAATCCTACGCCTCGGCTATCGGTGGCGGTCGCACCGGGATTATCCACACCACCTTTAAAGACGAGACCGAGACCGATCTCTTCGGGGAGCAGGCGGTGCTGTGTGGTGGCGTAAGCGCGCTGGTTCAGGCTGGCTATGAGACGCTGGTGGAGGCGGGCTATCCCGAGGAGATGGCCTACTTTGAGTGTCTGCATGAGCTGAAACTAATCGTCGATCTACTCTTCCAGGGCGGTCTGGCCGATATGCGCTACTCCATCTCCAATACCGCCGAGTATGGCGATATGGTCAGCGGTCCGCGGGTGATCAATGAGGAGAGCCGCAAAGCGATGAGAGAGATCCTTAAAGAGATCCAAAACGGTCAGTTTGCCAAGGATTTTGTCCTGGAGGGGCAAGCGGGCTATCCCCGCATGAACGCCGAGCGGCGCAACCTCTATAACCACTCCATCGAAGAGACCGGTCGCCGTCTGCGGGGCATGATGCCCTGGATCAACAAGGGCAAAATCGTCGATCAGTCCAAAAACTAAGGGGTCTTAATGGGGATGATTCTAACCGTCACCAGCGGCAAAGGGGGGGTGGGTAAATCCACCACCACCGCCAATCTGGCCACCGCGCTGGCCAAAGCCGATCAGAAGGTGGTGGCGGTTGATTTCGATATCGGTCTTAGAAACCTCGATATGATTCTGGGGCTGGAAAACCGCATCGTCTATGACGGTGTAGAGGTAATGGAGGGGCGCTGCAACCTCTCGCAGGCGCTGATTCAGGATAAACGCACCAAAAACCTCTACTTCCTGCCCGCCAGCCAGACGCGGGATAAGAGCGTGCTCCAGGCCGATAAGGTCGAGGCGCTCTTGACGCAGCTCAAAGAGCAGTTTGATATCGTGCTGGTCGACTCCCCTGCGGGGATTGAGAGTGGGTTTGAGCATGCGATTTTTATGGCCGATCGGGCGGTGGTGGTCACCACGCCGGAGGTCTCAGCGGTGCGGGATGCCGATCGGGTGATCGGCATTATCGACGCGAAGAGCAAGCGGGCCAAAGAGGGACGCGAGGTGGAGAAGTTTGTGCTCATCAACCGCATCCGCCCCGATCTGGTTGAGCGCGGCGAGATGCTGGGGGTGGAGGATGTGCTTCAGATCCTGGCGCTGCCGCTTGTGGGGTTGATACTCGAAGATGAGCGGGTGGTGAGCGCGACCAACACCGGTGAGCCGGTGGTGCTGGATCCCAAAAGCGCCTCAGGAGAGGGGTACCGCCGCACCGCCGCCAGGCTGCTAGGCCAGGAGGTGCCCTTTATGGAGATCAAGGCCAAAAGGGGGCTCTCAAGGCTCTTTAAGGGGGTGTTTAAATGAGCTTCGCCTCCTGGTTTGGCCGTAAGAGCGGATCGGCCCAGTCGGCCAAAGAGCGGCTCATGATCACCCTCTCGCACGAGCGCGCGGCCAACAGCTTCCCGTTTCTAGAGGAGATGCGCGAAGAGATTATCGCCGTGGTGCGCAAATATGTCCGGGTGCGGGATGTGAAGATCCACACCGAGAAGAATCGACAGATGGATAAACTCGAAATCGATGTGATGCTGGAGGGGTAGGGTGGTTCGCACCCTCGCCTCTATCCCCCAGGCGTGCCAGACCATCGCCTCTGCACCGACGGCGCTCTACTATGAGGGCGATCGCACCCTTTTAGAGGCACCCAAGGTGGCCATCGTCGGCACCCGCCGCCCTAGCGGCTACACCAAAGCCCTCACCGCCCGCATCGCCCGGGAGCTCTCGCAATCGGGGGTGGTCATCATCTCCGGTGGTGCGATGGGGGTGGATGCCATCGCCCATGAGCACAGCCTGCCGGGCACGATCGCCGTATTGGCCGGTTCGCTGGATGTCGGGTTTGTGCGCACCAACCGCAAGCTGATCGATCGGATTCGCCAAAAAGGGCTGCTTTTAAGCGAGTACGCGGCCAACACCCCCCCTAAAGCCTGGAGCTTCGTTCATAGAAACCGCCTGGTGACAGCGCTGGCCGATGTGGTGGTGGTGATGGAGGCGGATGAGAAGAGCGGCTCCATGAGCAGTGCGCGCTTTGCGTTGCAGCAGGGGCGTGCGCTCTATGTGCCGCCCCATCGCATCGGCGAGAGCGCTGGAACCAACGGCCTGCTCGAGCGCGGCGAAGCGCAGGCGCTCTGGGGGGCGCAGACGCTTCTGGATAAACTGGCCATCGCCCCTACAGATGGCCATCAAGAGCGCGATGCGCTACTGGATTTCTGTGCCAGTCGCCCCACCTACGAGGCGGCACTGGCCCGCTTTGGGGCGGCGCTGATGGAGTATGAGCTTGCCGGCCGCATTGCGGTGATTCAGGGGTGTGTGGAGGTGCGCCGTGGCGATACTGGCCCTTGATCTTGGCCTGAAGCGAATCGGTCTGGCCTACTCGCCCGATGGCCAGATCGTGCTGCCTTTGGAGGCGATTATCCGAAAAAACCGCCACCAGGCGGCGGCACAGGTGCAGCAGGTGATGGAGGCTTACCGGGCCGATCGGCTGGTGGTGGGGCTGCCCATAGGGGGCAGCAGTGAGGAGGAGATGCGTCGGCGTATCACCCACTTTGTCGGGCTTTTAGAGAGCTCCGTGCCGGTTGCCTTTCAGGATGAGGCGGGCAGCTCCATAGAGGCGCAGGCGCGTGCCGCTGGACGGCTGGGGCGCAAAAAGGATGGGCGGCTCGATTCGCTGGCGGCCCAGATTATTTTAGAGCGATGGTTAAAGGCAAATCAAGATGGATAAAAGGTTGGCTTGGATACGGTTTGGGATATTGGCCGCGCTGGTGGGTTTCGCCCTCTCTCAGGCGCAGTTTCGAGAGCTTTTGAGCTTGGTGTATGGATAGGAGAGTGTGATGCTGGTTGATACCCATATTCATCTGGAGCACCGCTACTTTAGCGAGGATCGCGACGCAGTGATGGCGCGGGCGAAGGAGGCGGGGGTGGATAGGATGATTCTGCCCGGTGCCGATCTTAAGGATCTGCCCCAGGCGGTGGCGCTGTGTGAAGCGCACGAGGGGCTCTACTTCGCAGCGGGGGTGCACCCTTGTCATGCGGAGCAGTTTGATGAAGCGGCGCTTTTGCCCTATCTGGATCACCCCAAATGTGTGGCAGTGGGGGAGTGTGGGCTTGATTATTACCACCTGCCCAAAGATCCCGAGCAGAAAGCGGCGCTTAAAGCGGTTCAAAAGCGGGTCTTTCAGGCCCACATCGATCTGGCGGTGCGCTACGATCGGCCGCTGATTGTCCATATTCGCGACTCAAGCGAGGATAGCCTGCAGATGCTAGAGGAGACTCAAGCGTCGCAGGTGGGCGGCGTGCTGCACTGTTTTAATGGTGATGAGCAGCTTCTGCGTCTGGCCGATAAGGGGTTTTACTACGGCATCGGCGGGGTTTTTACC
>PWVP01000154.1 GCA_003561815.1 Campylobacterota bacterium
GCCCTGGACGCCCTACCAGGCGCTACTGGATCGCAGCCGCGAGCAGATTGTGATGGGCTATGGCGCGCTCTGGCTCTTTGGGGTGCTCGCACTGGGGGGGATGTTTGTGCTGCTTGAGCGCGAAGAGCGCGCCCGAAAGCAGGCCCATGCGGCGATTGAGAAGAGCGAGGAGGGGCTGCGCCGGGCACAACAGATGGCCAAAATCGGCAACTGGGAGCTCGATCTGGTCCGCAACCGTCTGGAGTGGTCTGAGGAGATCTTTACGATTTTCGGGATCGATCCGAGCCGCTTTAAGGCCAGCTATGAGGCGTTTTTAGCGGCGATTCACCCGGATGATCGCGCGAAGGTGGATGAGGCGTATCAAAACGCCCTCAAGAGCCGTGAGCCCTACCGGATCGAGCACCGCCTGCAGATGCCCGATGGTCAGATCAAGTGGGTGCGCGAGGAGTGCGAGAGTGAGTTTGCCCCCGATGGCACCCCGCTTATCTCAAGGGGTACCGTGCAGGATATCACCCGCGAAAAGAGTCTGCGCGATGCGCTTGAGGCGCTCAATGAGACACTCGAGAGGCGGATCGAGCAGGAGGTGGCCCGCCGCCGCAGAAGTGAGCGGGTGATGATTCAGCAGTCGCGGGTGGCGGCGATGGGGGAGATGATCACCGCCGTGGCACACCACTGGCGTCAGCCGCTAAGCGTGGTGGCACTCACCATCCAGTCGCTGCGCGATGAGTATGAGGCGGGAGAGCTTGATGCCCGGCGGCTTGAGGGGATGATTGCGCTCAGCATGGATAAGATCCATGAGATGTCCGAGGCGATCGATGCGCTGCGCGGTGTGGCGCAGGCCTCTGCAGAGCGCGAGGAGTGCTGCCTGCTGATTCAGGCACAGGAGGCGTATGGGATCTTGCGTTCAGAGTTTGAGGCGGCGGGGATTGAGGTGATGGGCCGCTGCTTCGGAGGGGATCCGGTGCCCTTTGGCCAGTGCCGGTGCAACCCCGCCAACGCCCGGGTGCGCATGATCGCTTCGGAGTTTCGTCAGGTGGTGTTTAATCTCCTCTCAAACGCCCGCGATGCGATACGCCTCAGCGATCAGAAAAAGGGGCGCATTACGGTGACGATCGAATTTGATGGGGATGTTGAGCAGCTTATCATCGAGGATAACGGTGGCGGCATACCACCGGAGGTGATGGAGCATCTCTTTGAGCCCTTTTACACCACCAAAGAGCGCGGTCAGGGTAGCGGCGCGGTCACCGGTGTGGGGCTGGGGCTCTATCTGGCCAAGATGATTATCGAGGAGCGGATGGGGGGCACGATCCGGGCGGAAAATGGTGATGAGGGGGCACGGATGATTATCCGGCTGCCTACAGAGCCCTCTTAGCTACTTTTAGTACAATGGCGCCACTTGTTTAAGAGGGGGCTAGTCGTGGGCTATAAGATAGCGGTTGTTTGTGAGAGGGCGGCGGTGTGCGATCGGCTCTCCGCGCTGAGTGAGACGCTCAAGGCGGAGCTGATTCGCTTTGAGCCGCTGAAGATGCGGGTTTCAGCGCTGAGTCAGAGCATGCCCAATCTGGTGATTTTGAGCAGCCGCTGTCCGCAGTGGGCGACGCTGGCCTCGCAGATTCGAGAGATGGGCGCGCTGCGGGAGATTCCGATTATGCTGCTTGCCTCTGCGCCGGATGAGGCGCTAAAAGAGCGGGCGATCCTCTCAGGGGTGAATGACTTTATCGATCCAGAGGCGATCGATGAGCAGAGTGCCGTTCGGATGCGGCTGCTGATTGAGAACAATAGCCGTTTTGTGGGCAGCTACACCCAGCGCTTTATTCGATCGGTGGTGAGCTACTCCCAGGCCGAGGCGCTGGCCGCCTCGATGAGTGCCGTGGTGCGCATGGCCGCTAAAGAGCAGCAGCTCGATGCGATGCAGACGGTGGATCTGATCCGTGCGGCACAGCTTCTAGCCTGCGCGGTTAAAGAGGCCAACCCTAAGCGGATTTTGCGCTTCTATCGCAATATGGACTTCGCCCATCAGCTAGGGGATCTGCTCGAAGGGGTGCTCAGCCCCCAGCGCCCTGCCGAGCAGCTTCTCGCGCTGGTCTATGAGATGCAGTGCCGCCTGTGGCGCGATCAGCCGGTGGTGGGGTATCGGCCCCGCTGGCCGGTGGAGGATGCGCTTTTAGAGCGGGTGCGATCGCTCTTTGTGACGCCGCGGGTGCCGGTTTCGGGGGTGATGGATATCGATCTGGTCTTTGAGCGGCTTAGTGAGCGGATGTGTGAGGACTCCACGCTGCTACCGCTTAAGAGCGCCGATCAGCTGCTAGAGGCGGTGCGCAGACTGCTGCGCCATGCGCTCGTCGATCACGGCGGGGCGATGGTGCAGATCCCTGAGCGGCTCGATGGGTGGATCGAGATCGTCTTTATGGATGAGACGCTGCGCACAGGGTGTGCGCGAAGTGTTGAGAAGCTTGAGAGGCTGGAGCGGATCGAGATTGTGGCTTTGGCCTCTAAAAGCGGCTTTCGGCTTCGGGCGCGATCCGAGCCCGCTGAAGCGCCACCCGCCCCGGCCACCGCGCCGGCACACCCGGCCAAGCCGGGCACGCAGGCAGCGCCTATCAGTGCCGCCGAGTATCTCGCCACGGCGCCGGTGGCGTGGGATGAGATGGAGACGCTGCGCGATTATGAAGAGGATCTTTTCGAGCATATCATCACCAGCGAGTACACCGGCAACCCGGCCAGGGAGGTGGCGGTGATGATCGCGCTACTTAGAAGCTACGGATCGGGGATCTTGTACCTGGTGGAGTTTAGCACCATCGCCAATGCGCTTTTGATGCTAGGCCGCGCGATGGAGGAGCTTGAGATCGAGACGATCGCGCCTAAGAGCCTGGAGCGGCTGCCGGTGCTCATTGATGGGCTGGTGCGCGATCTCAGGGGGTGGCGCGAGGCGGTCTTTATCCGCCAGAACGCCGAGGATATACACTTTCAGGATGGCTCGATTATCGCCGCGTGCGATCAGATTATGCACACGCTGCAGGGTGTGCAGGAGGATGAGGAGGAGCTGGAGCTATTCTAGCCGGTGGGCGATCGGGCCGTTTGAGCTGCCCAGTCCGGGGGCGCGCCTGATCGCCTCATAGAGATACGCTTTGGCCGCTCTGACCCCCTCTGAAAGGCGCGCGCCAAGGGCGAGCTGTGCGGTGAGGGCTGCTGCGAAGGTGCAGCCGGTGCCGTGGGTGTTCGCCTCGGAAGCGATGGGCGAATCAAAGCGCTCAGGCGATTGGCCGGGCTGAAAGAGCCAGTCGCTGCAGCCATCGGCTTCGCGGCGGTTTTTGGCCACCACCGCACAGCCGTTGGCCTCCACAAACGCCTGGGCCGAGGCCCCAAAGGGCTCCGGGCCGATAAAGCGGGCGAACTCGTGGCGGTTGGGGGTAGCGACCGTGGCCAGTGTGAAGAGTCGCCTCAGCGCCGCTTCACCCGCCGGATCGAGCAGCGCGCTTCCAGCGCGACTGATCGCCACAGGATCCAGCACCACCGGAATCGATCCTTTCAGATCGCGCACAACCGCCTCAACCGCCTCGATAATCTCAGCCCTAAAGAGCATCCCCAGCTTGATCGCCGCGATGGGAAAATCGCTCAGCACGGATGCGATCTGCGCTTGCACAAACGAGGCGGGCACGGGGTGAAGATCCTGCACACCGGTGGTGTTCTGGGCGGTGAGCACGGTGAGTGCGCTGGTGCCAAACACCCCGAAGGCCTCAAAGGTTTTCAGATCCGCCTGGATTCCGGCACCTCCGCCGCTATCGCTTCCACCGATGGTAAGAACTGCTTTCATCGTTTGCGCTCCTTAAAAAGTTGTTGCGCCCGGCGGGCGGCGTGGGCGTGATCGACGATCGGGTCAGGATAGCCAGGGGGGCTAAGCGCTGCCAGTTTGATCGGATCGTGTAGCGCGTTGGCCTCCAGATGGGCCAGCTCGGGCACCCAGCGGCGGATATAGGCCCCCTCCGGGTCGTAGCGTTTAGACTGAAGCCAGGGGTTAAAGATCCGCACAAAGGGCTGCGCATCCGCCCCCGTACCCGCGGCCCACTGCCAGCCGCCGACATTCTGCGCCGCGTCGTAATCCATCAGATAACGCCCAAAGTGCGCTTCGCCGTGCGTCCAGTGGATCAGCAGATCTTTACACAGAAAGCTGGCGGTGACCATGCGCGCGCGGTTGGGCATCCAGCCCGTTTGCAGAAGCTGACGCATCGCCGCATCGATGATCGGAAAACCGGTTTGCCCTACCTGCCACCGCTGGAACTTTTCATCCGGCTGGCTCCACTCGATGTTTAGCGGGGTGAGATCCTCAGACGCGCTTAAAGGGTGGTGAAAAAGCAGCTGCGCGTAAAACTCCCGCCAAATCAGCTGCCGCCATAGCGGCGCGACTTTGTGCCCCCGCTCTTGCAGCGCTTTGAGGTGGCGGGCGATCTGGCGGATACCGGTGGTGCCAAAACGCAGCGAAACAGAGAGATGACCGGTCGCCTCCAGGGCCGGAAAATCCCGCGCGGTGGGGTAGTCGGGGATAATATGCGCCAGTCGGGGCAGGGGATCATCAATCGGCGTGCAGGGGCGATCGGGGCCGTAGTCGTGCTCAGCGAGGGTGAGGGCATCCGATCGGATACGCTCATCGCTGTGGCCGGGGCAGAGGATCGCCAGCGACCGGCGATAAAAGGGGGTAAAGACCCGGTAGAACCCACCGCTTTGGGTGCGGATCTCATCGGGGTCATACAGGTAGCAGTCGTTGATGAGGTGCAGCGGCAGCACCTCCCCAGCGGCGCGATCGCGCTTGCGGGCGTAGGGGTCATAATCGGGTGCGGCGAGAACCTGTGTGACCCCCTGCATCTTTAGCTGCGTAAAAATCGCCACCGGATCGCCGGTGACGATCGCTAGATTAAGCCCTATGGCTTTGAGATCGGCTTTGAGTTTGGCCACGGCGTTTTGGATATGGGCGACGCGCCGATCCTCCTCGGGCAGAGGATCGATGAGTGCGGGATCGAAGATAAAGAGCGGCAGCACCACGCCCGAAGCGTGGGCGAGCAGGGAGCTATCCTCAATCCGCAGATCGCGGCGAAACCACAGGGCGGTGATCACTGGTCTGTCTCCTCTGCCAAGTGGCCTGGGTTCTCAAGCAGCCACTCATACAGGGGGGTGATGCAGACCTCTTTGCGATCGATGAAGAGGGTCTCTTTTTCTTCGGCAGTGACGATCGTTCCTTGGGCAAGATCAAAATAGTCCATCGCCTCCAGGAGGCCGCCGATCTCCCGTTTGCGGGTTTGGGGATCGTCCATCTGGTAGCAGACATTGATCACCCTCTGCTCGCCGTTGATGCGGACATAAAAGTCCACCTCCTGGGTGCCTTTATAGTAGTAGATCTCCGCGCTTTGGCGGCGCAGGTGGGTAAAGACGACATTTTCATAGAGCTTGCTTTTATCTGCACTGATGGCGTAGTCGTAGATCTTTTTAAAGCCATTATCCACGGCGTAGATCTTTTTGGGGTTGCGCTGCTCGGCTTTGATGTTGTTGCGGTAGATAGGCACCGTAAAGAGTGCGTAGGCATCCTCCAGATAGGCCATATAGTTAAAGATGGTGTCTTTAGAGAGCTTGAAGCCTTGGGATTTAAACTCGTTGTAGAGGCGGGTGAAGCTGAGCAGTGTCGCGATATTGGTGAAGCAGTATTTGTTGAGGTGTTTTAAGAGTGCTGTGTTGGTGATGTGGTGCCGATCGGCAATATCTTTATAGACGATCAGCTCCAGATAGTCGCTTAGGATCTTGCGGGCGATGAGGCTCTGTTCGTTGATGGTCTCGGCAAAGCCGCCGTCTATGAGATAGTGCTCCAGGTGGTGGCCGATCCGGCTGCGCGATCGCGAGGAGTGTAGGTTGGGGCGGACACCCTTAAAGCGCAGGTACTCTGAGAACGAAAAAGGGAAAATCTCAAAACTCACCGTTCGCCCCCGAAGGGCTGTGGCGATCTCTTTATGGAGCAGGTTGGCACTGGAGCCGGTGATAAAGATCTGTATGTTGAGGGTGTCGTAGATGCGCCGGACATAGCGCTCCCAGCTGGGCACCACCTGTACCTCATCAATAAAAAGAAAGATCCGCTCATCGAGCTTGGATGGATAGAGCTCGAAGTAGCCCTCCAGCAGGTCATCTAGATCGTTGAGCGTCAGGGGAAAGAGGCGGTCATCCTCGAAATTGATATAAAGAACATTCTCTCGCGGATAGCGCTTACGAAGTGCTGTGATGTGATTGAAAAGTATGGAGCTTTTGCCGCTACGCCGCACCCCGATCAGGGAGATAATTTTCCGGCTCTCCAGCGGGATAGGGTAGTCTCTAGGCAGAATGCCGGTGATCTCTTTCTCTATAAAATCGGTGAGAATCTTTTGAAACCGCCTCTTCATGATTATCCTTATTTGAAGGGATAATTATATCTATTTTTATCCTTATAGAAAAGTATAGAACCTATCGACTGCTTTTTAGATCGCTTCTTAAGCCCAGCTCCTGTGGGTAGGGGCTCAGATAGTGCTGATCGAGCAGGTAGGTGACCTGATGCTTTCTGGCGGCCAGCTCGATCAGTTTGAGCGGTACGATCAGCGGGATAACGCGTTGGCTGCAGTGATCGATGCTCTCAAGAATCGATGCTTTTTCCGCCTCATCGACCAGCTTTTTGACAAAGCCGTAGAGGTGTTGAAGCTGATTAAGTGTGGATTTGAGGCTCGACTTTTCACCGATGGTTTGTAAAAAAAGTGGGCGGTACTCGGCGAGTAGATCGCTCAGTGTGCGCTTGTCGTGGTTGGCTACGAGGCGGCCGATGGTGCGGTAGTGCACCTCGTTTTTGCCCAGCAGCAGAAACTTATGCCGCGCGTGAAAGGCCACCAAATCGCGCATCTGCGGCCCGCTCGCCTCAAAGTCCAGCCACCGCTGATAGGCAAAAATCTGCATCATAAAGTTTTCGCGCAGCCACGGATCCTCTAAGCGCCCCTCCTCTTCGACCGGCAGCATCGGGAAGGCTTCGGTGATGGCGCGGGCGAAGAGCCCTTGAGCCGTCTCATCGGTGGGCTGGTGATCGGCGGTGTAGAGTTTGACCCGCTCTAGGCCGCAGCTAGGGGATTTGGCTTTGAAGATAAAGCCGCAGAGGTTTTGGGCGCTGATGTTCGCGATCGCTTCGCGGTTGAAGCCAAGCAGCTTATCGGTGTGATCCAGGCCGCTTTTTTGGGTGATGGCCCGTGGCCCGCTTTCGCTCCGCACCAGATACATACTCTCACGCGGCGTGCCGATCGTCGCCCCTTCCGGGCAAAAGGGCAAAAATGTAGCATGGCGGCTCAGTACATCGGTCACAAAGCGGCTGCGTTTGTGCTGGCCGTCATAGCGGCACTTTGTGCCCAGCAGGCAGTCGCTGATGCCTATGCGCATAGTTGCGCCTCAAACACCCGCCGCACCGCGCCTTTAAAGTAAAGCTTCTCCTCCATCAACGAGAGGGTGAGCGTTTCGCCGCTTTTAGGTATAACGCGGCAGGGGTTGGGCGCGCTGCCTTCCAGATAAGCGCGCAGAAAGCAGGCGGCCATCCCGGTGCCACACGCCAGCGTTTCGCCCTCCACACCCCGCTCAAAGGTGCGTACCCGCAGCATTTCGTTTTCGATAGTGGCGAGATTCACATTGGCATTATGCGCCCTGCGCAGCTTGGCCAAAGGCAGACTTTCAAACAGCGCGAGATCCCCAAAGGCCACCAGATGGGGCACGCCGGTATCGATGAGCCACCACTTTAATCCCGCCTCTTCAATCGATCGATTGTGAATCTGGTGGGCGGTGAGTTCGGTTTCGACATCGGCCCCCTCGATCCGGGCAGCGATCTCCCCCGCACCGGTTAAAAAGCGCATCTGTGCCGGTGCAAGCCCCGCCTCATAGGCGTAGTGGGCCGCCGCGCGCGCACCGTTTCCACACATCGAAGCTGCGCTGCCATCGGCGTTATAGAAATCCCACTCAAAGTCCAGCGTCTCGTGGGGCAGAAGCACGATCAGCCCATCGGCGCCGATCCCCTCCTGGCGATCACACAGCGCCCGGGCGAGCGCGCTGCGATCTTCATGGTTAAAATGGTGCGTGATGATAAAGTCGTTTCCGCTTGCGCTATATTTAGTCCAGTTCACGAATTTTCCTTATGAATTGATCCACCTCGCGGGTGAGGTGGCGGATGTCACCGCTATTATCAATCACCCAACTCGCGCGGCGCTTCTTCTCTTCGATCGGCAGCTGGGTGTCGATGCGTCGTGTCGCCTCGGCCTCATCGTATCCGCGCTCCTTTTTTAGCCGCGCTATCTGTTGCTTGCGCGGGGCGTAAACCACCACGCTGTACTTAAACGGATAGGCCCCACTCTCAAAAAAGAGCGGGATATCCACGAAGTAGGGCACCCCTAAAGGCTCCAGCTCTTCACAGCGGGTCAAAATCCGGCGGCGAATCTCCGGGTGAACGATCGCTTCGAGCGCCTGGCGTTTGGCCGCATCGGCAAAGACGATCGCCCCTAGCCGGGTGCGATCGGCGGTGCCAAAAAGTGCGGTCACCTCCTGGGCTTTATCGACGAGCACCTCATGGGCGATCGCATCCGCATCGATGATACGATAACCGTGGAGCTTGAGTAGGTTGCACACCGTGCTTTTTCCGGTGGCGATGGAGCCGGTCAGGGCGATAGCGTGTTCGTAACTCATGCGCCATTTTAACACAGGGTGCTACAATCACCCCATGATTTTAAAGTATAGCGATCTCGATACAGCGACACGGTATAAACTGATGAGTCAGGCGGTGGTGCCCCGGCCCATTGCGTGGGTGGTGACCGAGGGGGCCTGCGGGGTGAATGTGGCCCCCTTTAGCTACTTCGCGCCGCTAAGCTCCCAGCCGCCGGTGGTGGTGCTATCAGTCGGGCACAAGAAGGATGGCACCCCTAAGGATACGCTCTATAACCTCACCACGACGCGAAAAGCGACCATCTGCAGCGTCGGTGAGGCGCATCTAAAGAAGATGCACCTAAGCAGCACCAGCCACCCGATCGAAGAGGGTGAAGCGGCGATCTATGACATTGCGACCGAGCGGATACGAGAGGGGTATCCGCCGATCGTAAGCGGGTGCGATTCGGCGCTTTTTTGCAGTTTTTATCAACGCATCGATCTGCCCGGCAGCCAGACCATTCCGCTGATTTTAGAGATCCACGCCCACTATCTACGCGAAGGGTTGGCCGATAGGGATCTCAACTTCGTCATCGAGGCGATGGGCCGTGTGGGGCGGGCCTATCACCCGCCAAGCCAGGAGCTAATCCGGCTCTAGTCGTGATCGAAAAGCACACTGCCTAGACGCACGAGATTGGCACCGCAGGCGATGGCGAGTTCATAGTCTCCGCTCATGCCCATGGAGCAGGTTTTGGCGCCTACGCTTTTGAGCTGCTCGAAGAGGGCGTGGGTGGTTTCGAAGCTCTTTTGCACCACGGCGCGATCGTCGCTATGCGCACCGATGGTCATCACCCCTTCGAGCTGAAGCGCTGGATAGTTTTCACGGATCTGATGGTAGATGGCGATCGCCTCATCGGGATCGACGCCGCCTTTGCTCGCTTCGCGGGCACTATTGATCTGCAAAAGGGCGCGCTGTGTTTTCCCAGCCCGCTCTAGCCGTTCGTGGTAGGCCCCAGCGAGTTCGAGCGAGTCGATGGAGTGGACCAGCACCGGCCGCTGGGCGATGAGTTTGTTGATCTTGTTTTTCTGAAGCGTGCCGATAAAGTGCCAGGCGATGGGCAGCGCCTCAAGCGCTTCGGCTTTGAGTTCGAGATCCTGGACTTTGTTCTCGCCAAAGGCGCGCTGCCCCTCGGCATACAGTGTGCGGATCTGATCGACGCTGGCGTATTTGCTCACCGCCACCAGCTGGATAATCTGATGGCGGCTGTAGCTAATGCGCGCCTTCTCGATCCGTTCGATCGCCACCTCCAGTCGTGTCATGTCGCCCTCCTTAGCCGTTTGTGAGTCGGTTGATGTCGTTGTAGAGTCCTAGCATCATCAAAGCCAGCAGGATCATCCACCCGATGACCGTCATGTGATAAAACACCTTTTCCGCCGGTGGCTTACCCCGAATCTGCTCATAGATCGTAAAGATCAGATGCCCACCATCAAGGGCGGGGATGGGCAGCAGGTTGAGTACACCCAGATTGACCGAGATGAGAGCTGTGAAGGTGAGTAGGGCTAAAAAGCCCACGCTGCTCGCTTCGGAGGTGAACTGCACGATGGAGATCACGCCCCCCACATTATCGGGGCTGATGGCTCCAGAGATGAGCTTGATGACGCTTTGAAAGATGAGTGTGCTCGCCCAGAGGGTGCGTTCAGCCCCCACCGCCAGCGCTTCGATGGGGTTGTGGGTGAGCACCACCGTCTCCCCCGAGGGGGAGATGCCGATCATGCGGCGCTGTTCACTCTCGCCGAAGATGTTCTGCCCCTCCATCATCTGCGGCTCGATCGCTAAGCGCATACCGCGCCGATCGCGATCGATGAGCAGCTCGATCCGATCCGATCCGCTCTGGATATGCTTACTGATCGCATCCCAGCTCTTGATCGCCGCGCCGTCAATCTCCACGATCCGATCGCCCGCCTTGAGCCCCGCCTGGGCGGCGGGCGAATCCTCCATCACGCTTCCGATGCTGGGCGCTAGCGCACTCATCCCTGCTATCGCCACCCAGACGAAGAGCAAAAAGGCGAGCAGAAAGTTGGCAAAGGGGCCGGCGGCCAAGATGACCATCCGCTGCCAGGGGGGTTTGGCATCGTAGGCGTCCGCATCACCACTGCGATTAAGCGGATCGGTATCATCCTGACCCTTCATCTTCACATAGCCTCCCAGCGGGATGGCGGCGATGCGGTACTCGGTTTCGCCCCACTGCTTTTTTAGGATCGCTTTGCCAAACCCGACGCTAAAGACCTCGACTTTGACCTTAAAAAAGCGCGCGGCCAGAAAGTGGCCCAGCTCGTGAAAGAAGATCAAAAACGAGAGTACTAGAATCGAGACAACTAGACCCATCTACTTCGCCTCCACCGCTTGGGCGTAGCCGCGCACATACTCATAGCCCGAGTAGAGGGTGATGATGAGCGCGCCGTAGAGCAGCCAGGTGCCCGGAAACCAGTCGAGGATCAAAAAGATAATCGCGGTAATCTGTAGCCCGGTTTTCCATTTGCCCCAGTTGCCCGCAGCGACGCTGCGTCCGGCACTTGCGGCCGCCACCCGCAGCCCGGTGATAAAAAACTCCCGCGTTAAGATGAGCAGCACGACCCACGCATTGGCCCGATCGATGAGCATCAGACCGATAAAGGCGGCTAGAACCAGCAGCTTATCGGCTAGCGGATCGAGAATCTCACCCAGCGTGGTGGCCATGTTCCATTTGCGCGCGATATAGCCGTCGAAAAAGTCGGTGATCGCCGCAAAGGCGAAGACCAGCACCGCAAAGTAGTCCACCCACTCCACATGGACACCGCGATCGAGAAAAACCCCCCGCTCAATCAGCAGAAAGAAGAGCACCGGCGCACAGGCGATGCGCATCCAGGCGAGGGTGTTGGGGATATTAAAGGCGTGTCGGCTCATCAGGTAAAGCTGCTGCCACCATCGGCGATAAGGGTTTGGCCGGTAATCCAGTGGCTATCCTCTGAGCACAAAAAGAGCGCCGTACCGGCTAGATCCTCAGCCTGACCCATTCGCCCCATCGGGGTACGCTTGATGGTCTCTGCCTTCATCTCCTCGTAGTTGGGAAACTTTTTCAGCGCATCGGTATCGATCGGGCCGCCGGAGAGGACATTGACGCGGATGTTTTTGCAGGCGAGCTCGTTGGCGGCGTATTTGGCCATGATCTCCAGTGCCGCTTTGCTGTTGCCGTGACCGGCGTAGTTGTCGGTGTGGACCAGATTGCCCGTGGAGCTGATCGCCACGATCGCGCCGCCGCCGTTTTGCTCCATCCGCTTGGCCGCCTCCTGTGCGCCCACCACAAAGGCGAGCACCGTAGCGGTGTAGATGTTGTTCAGCCCCTTGGGCTTGAGCCGCATAAAGGGGGCAAACCCGCCCACCACCGGACGGCCGGAGATGATGGCGTTGGAGATAAAATAATCCACATGGGCAAAATCCTCATCGATCTGCTTAAAGAGCTCTTTGTAGCTCTCAGGCTGGAGGATGTCGAGTTTGTAGTAGCGCACCTTCACGCCAAACTGATTGACCAGATCAAACTCGATGTTTTTGGCCTCATCTTCGTTGCTGTTGTAGGTGAAGGCGATATTGCACCCCTTGGAGGCGAACTTGTAGATGATCGCTTTGCCGATGCCGCGGGTGCCGCCGCTTAGGACAAGTGTTTTTCCGCTAAATTCCATTAAAAACCTTTAATATCATAGAGTTGGAGCATGGTTTCAAGCTGCTTCATGGTCTCTTTGCCCGGCATGGTCAGGGGCAGGCGATACTCCAGCGTGTCGAGCAGTCCGGCCAGATACATCGCCGCTTTGATCGGGATGGGGTTGCTCTCTAAAAAGAGCGCTTTATTGATCGGATAGAGGCTATCACTCACCGCTTTGGCCGCCGGGTAGTCGCCACGCATCGCCGCATGGATGCACTCGCTGACCCGATCGGGCAGCAGGTTGGCTGTTACGGAGATGTTGCCCTGACCGCCGTTGGCCATGATGGGGTAGGTGATCGCATCTTCGCCGCTCACGATCACCAGATCCGGCCGCCCCATCGAAAGCGCCACCACCCGCTCCATCGATCCGCTCGCCTCTTTGATGCCGTAGATGCTCCCCACCTCGTCAAAGAGGCGAAAGACCGTCTCAGGCAGCAGATCCACGCCGGTGCGACCGGGGACATTGTAGAGCATCACCGGGATCTCCACGCTGGCAGCGATCGCCTTATAGTGCTGATAGAGCCCCTCTTGGGTCGGTTTGTTGTAGTACGGTGTGACGCAGAGGATGCCATCGGCACCGGCCTTTTGGGCAAACTTCGCCAGTCCGACCGCTTCGGCGGTGGCGTTACTGCCCGCACCGGCGAGCACTTTGGCTTTGCTCTCTTTGCAGACGGCGGCGGCCACCTCGATGCACTCGCGGTGCTCATCGTGGGTCAGCGTGGCGCTCTCACCCGTGGTACCCACGGGAACCACCACATCGATTCCGTTTTTAATCTGCCGCTTAATCAGCTCTTCATAGGTTTTTAGATCGACCTTGCCCTCTTTAAACGGGGTAATGAGGGCGGTCATAGCACCGGTTAGCACGGTCACTCTCCTTTTCGTAGTATCACAGTGGTGCGGGTGCGATCGACCAGATACTGGCGCGCCACCCTCTCAATCGCTTCGCGTGAGAGCGCTTCGAGTCGCTGCTCATAGCGCAAAAGCGGCTCTAGATCCCCTTTGGCCAGGTAATCCCCAAAGAGGCGCGCGAGGCTATCGGAGCTCTCCATGGCGTAGATAAACTCTGCGCGGGCGTTGATGCGCACCTTCTCCAGCTCCGCTTCGCTGAGCCCCTTTTCTTTGATGGCGTCCAGTTCGGCGAGGATCTCTGCCTTGACGCTCTCGGCGGTGATGCCGGGGTTGCAGACGGCCAGGATGATAAAGAGACCGGGCGCTTTGAGATCCATCACGAAGGCGTTGACGCCGTTGACCATCTGCTTCTCATCGACCAGTTTGGCCTGTAGGCGACTGCTCACCCCATCGCTGAGCAGATCGCTGAGCGCCTCAAGCGGTACGATATCTTCGTGGTCAAAAGCGGGAATCTTCCAGGCCAGCGAGACGAGCTCCACCTCGCTCTCCTTATACACCTCGGTGCGGCGCGGACCGATCTGCTCAGGCTCGCTTCGGGGCCACTCAGGCAGTGCCGCGCGGTTTTCGATCGGGCCAAAGTGCGCCTTGGCCGCCTCAAAGAGCGCTTCGGGTGCCAGATCCCCCGCCACGACCAAAATCGCGTTTTGGGGCTGATAGTAGGTCTGGTGAAACGCCTTGAGATCGCTTAGCTCCCAGGCGAGAATATCCTCCATAAAACCGATCGGCGTCCACTGGTAGGGGTGGTAGGTGTAGGCGGTGTTAAAGAGGGTGAAGAAGAGATAGCCCATCGGGTTGTTATCGGTGCGC
Organism: Campylobacterota bacterium; assembly: GCA_003561815.1. Taxonomy (GTDB): domain Bacteria; phylum Campylobacterota; class Campylobacteria; order Campylobacterales; family SZUA-545; genus CSSED11-302. The sequence continues at coordinate 14,124 of PWVP01000154.1, forward strand.
CAGCGCCGCTCTTCGGCCACCACATCGCGCTCGGGCTGAAACTCCTCCTCTTTGAGGCTCAAAGTCGCCATCATATCGGCGAAGAGTTCGAGATTGCGATCGAGGTTGTGGGTGGCGCTTTTGATAAAGTAGCGGGGGTAGTCAAAACCGGTCGAAGCGTTGGTCACACCGCCGAGGCTGCGGACGATGCGATCAAACTCACCCGCTTCCATGTTTTCGGTGGATTTGAAGTTCATGTGCTCGAGCATGTGGGCCAGGCCGCTTTGACCCAGCTTCTCATCGCCGCTACCCACCCGGTAGTAGAGATCGACGGTGATCACGCCGGTGTCGTTGTTCATGGGGATGGCGACCACCTTTAGGCCGTTGTCCAAACTCTTCATCTCGTAGTGGGGCAGGGTGGTTGCCATCAAAACTCCTGTCAAAAGTGTCCAAAAAAGTGCGATTCGTCTCATCGCCGATCGGCTCCGATCGCTTCGGTGATGTTCTCAAAACCATCTTTCTGCATCAGCTCAAGTAGCTGCTTTTGCCACTGGCTGCACAGCGCGGGCCCTTCGTAGATAAAATGGGTATAGACCTGCACGAGGCTCCCGCCC
>PWVP01000220.1 GCA_003561815.1 Campylobacterota bacterium
AATCAGTTTGTCGAGTTTATCGAAACGCGAGCGTAAAACCACCTCTGTTTTCAGTTCGGCGTCTTCTGCTGCTCGATGTGCTGTTTCACGATCTCCAGCGGAGTTCCGCTTTTACCTAATACCTTTCCCTCACGTCCGGGTGATCCCGGCGCAGCAGATGGGTGGCGTGACGGCTTTTCTGTACTTCCATGTGATACGCACCTTTTTGTATATTGTGGACATAGTAAATTATGTTTCGATAATATGCAACAGGCACACCATGCAAAGGAGATGCGATGTTAAAAGCCGTCAAAGTCCGGCTATACCCGACCAAAGTGCAGCAAGAGATCATCGCCTCCCAGTTTGGTACGTGCCGGTATATCTACAACCGCTCCCTGGCGCTTCGCAAGTTCGTGTTTGAGCGCTACGGAAAAACCCTTGCGGCCCACGACTTGATTAAACGGATCGCCGTCCTCAAAAAACGGCACCCGTGGCTCAAAGATGCCGATTCGCAGGCACTCCAGCAGAGCGTGCGCCACATGGACGAGGCGTACAGGCACTTCTTCCGCAGGGTTAAAAAAGGTGACACGCCCGGCTTCCCGCGATTCAAATCCAAACACCACTCCCGCCAGAGCTACCAGTATCCGCAGCGCATCAGGATCGACGGGAGCAAAGTCTATCTGCCAAAGGTAGGCTGGGTGAAGGCCAAGGGGCTGCGCCCGGAGTTTGCTGGGAAGATCAAGACCGTTACGGTCTCGTTGGAAGCGTACCGATATCACGCGGCCATCCTGATCGACGACGGGATCGAGACCGTCGAACCGTCGCACAACGGCCAGACGGTCGGGCTGGATATGGGCGTAGCGGCGGTCGTCGCCGATTCGGAGGGCGTCATCGTCGATCCGATCGACTTCGAGCGAGAGCTGCTGAAACTGCGAAAGTGTCACCAACGGCTTTCCCGCAAGCAGAAAGGCTCGAAGAATCGACAGAAGGCGAAAATGCGCCTCTCAAAGCAGAACCTTCGGATCGCCAACATGCGAAAGGATTTCCTTCACAAACTCTCGACACGGTATAGCGAAAACCAAGTGGTCGTCGTCGAGGAACTGAATGTGAAGAACATGACGAAATCCGCGAAGGGAACGGAAGAGAAGCCGGGCAGGAACATCCGGGCCAAGTCCGACCTGAACCGCTCCATCCTGAAAAACGGCTGGGGCATGTTCTTCGAGATGCTGAACTACAAGACCGCCCGGCGCGGCGGTCGGCTCGTCAAAGTCCCCCCGGAGCACACCAGTCAGGCGTGCAATGTTTGCGGCCATGTCTCCAAAGAGAACCGCAAAAGCCAATCGCACTTCAAGTGCGGAGCATGCGGCCACACGGCCAACGCCGACGTGAACGCGGCAAAGAATATCAGAGACCGGGGGATGACCGGCTACAATGCTTCCCAGCAAACAGCCGCTTAGGATTGTGGAGGAAGAATCCATCTCATTCATGGGGTGGAGCATCAAGAACAACTAGCGCCCATACCCCGCACAAAGCCACGGGGGGGTAAAATCCCCCCATGGAAAACGCACTCTACAATCTCAATATCGAACGGGCGATTCGTAGCTCGATACTCTTTGAACCCTCCCTTTTTGAGGTGGTCGCCTCCGAGGTCCGGCCCGAGGTCTTCTATCTGCCTGCCCATCAGCACATCTTTTTGGCGATGGAAAAACTGAGCAACTCCGATGCCCCGATCGACGAGGAGTTTATCCGCAAGATTCTCGAAAAAGAGAAGCAGTTCAACGAAGAGGCGATCCTCGACATCCTCGCGGCCAACCCCCTCTCCAACACCACCGCCTATCTAGCCGAAATCCGCGATCTCTACCTCAAACGCGAACTCATCCGCATGACCACCGAGATCAAGCAGGTGATCTACGAAGAGCACCTCGATGCGCCCGAAGCGCTCGATCGGGTCCAAAAACGGCTCTTTGAGGTCGGGGTGGACACCAGCAACAAACAGTTTCGCGAAAGCGAAGAGATTGTCCACGCCACCTTAGCCCAGATTGCCGCTAATAAAGAGCGCGGCAACCAGATGGTGATCGGCCTGGACACCGGCTTTTTTGGGCTGAACAAAAAAACCAGCGGCCTGATGAACGGCGATCTCATCATCATCGCCGCACGGCCATCGATGGGTAAATGCCTGGGTAAAGGCACCAAAGTCCTGATGTACTCCGGCGAGCTCAAAAAGGTCGAAGAGGTTGTCGTAGGCGATCAGCTGATGGGGGATGACAGCACGCCACGGACTGTTTTATCGCTCGCTAGAGGGCGTGAGCAGATGTATAAAATCGTCCAGAAGCGGGGCATCACCTACCGCGTCAATGAGTCACACATCCTCTCGCTAAAACGCAGTCGAAACGAGGGGCCGCACAAACACGGTGATGTGCTCAACATCAGCGTACGCGACTATCTCAAGAGGTCTGAGAGGTTTAAAAGCAGCCACAAAGGCTACAAGGTCGCCGTGGAGTTTGAGCCCAAAGAGCAGAGCATCGATCCCTACTTCTTAGGGCTCTGGCTTGGGGACGGTCGCAGCAGCGATGTGCGAATTGCCACACACGATGACGCGATCAAGCGCTATCTGGAGGAGTACGCGCGATCGCTTGGCATGACACTCCAGAGCTATGAGGCGGATGAGAAGTGTCCGATGTTCGCCATCACGACAGGCCAGCGGGGGGCAGGCAGCCACCACAGCTCTTTGCAGGGCCAAATGCGAGCGCTCGGGGTTTTGGAGAACAAACATATTCCGCCCCACTACCTGTGCGGTAGCCGCGCCCAGCGCCTGGCTCTTCTAGCGGGGCTGATCGATAGCGACGGCCACTACAACGATCGCTACCATGTCTTTGAGATCACCCAAAAAAGCCGATCGCTAGCAGAGTCTATCCGCTTTCTGGCCGACTCGCTCGGTTTTCGCGTCTCTTTTCGCACCAAAGAGGCACAAATCGCCGATCGGGGCTTCTGCTGCAGCGTCTACCGTCTGCGAATCAGCGGCCCGCTGGAGCAGGTCCCCACAAAAATCAAGCGCAAACAGGCGCGTGCGCGTAGCGGGGCTAGGGATGTGCGCCACACGGCCATCGAGGTCATAGAGGATGGCGTGGATGACTACTACGGCTTTGAGATTGATGGCAACCGCCTCTTTCTGCTGGAGGATATGACCGTCACCCACAACACCGCCTTTATCCTCAACCTCGCCTCCAATATACTTAACAAAGACGAAGGGGTCGCCTTTTTTAGCCTGGAGATGCCCGCTGAGCAGCTGATGCTTCGGATGCTCAGCAGTCGCACCGGCGTGCCGCTTCAGAAGATCAAGCTCGGCAATCTGGAGGATAGCGAGTTGGCCCAGGTGAGTGCCGCAGCGGAGTTCTTCTCAAACAGCAAATTTTTCGCCGATGATGATGGAATGCTCACTTTGCATAAACTCCGAAGCAAGCTCCGGCGGCTGAAGATGAAGCACCCGGAGGTGAGCCTGGCGATTATCGACTACCTGCAGCTGATGAGCGGCAGCAGCAACAAAGATCGCCATGTGGAGGTGAGCGAGATCTCGCGGGGGATCAAGATGCTCGCCCGCGAACTGGATATGCCCATTATCGCACTCAGCCAGCTCAATCGCGGCGTGGAGAGCCGAAACGATAAGCGCCCCATGCTCGCCGATATTCGCGAATCGGGTGCCATCGAGCAGGATGCGGATATCATTATGTTCATCTACCGCGAGGATGTCTACAAGGCCCGCGAGGAGCGCGAGAAGCAGAAAAAGGCCGAAGCCGAAGATCGCGAGTATAAAAGCAACTTCGTCGAGAAGCCGGTCGAGGAGGCGGAGATTATCATCGCCAAACACCGAAACGGCGAGGTGGGCATGGTTCCGATGCAGTTTCGAAAAGCGTGTGTGCGCTTTGAGGATAAAGAGGGCGGCGAAGCGCAGACCACCTACTATAAAGATACCGATATCGTACTGGAGGTGGAGGGGCCCTCTGTGGATATGCCCAAGGTGTAGCCGGTGCGCCC
>PWVP01000076.1 GCA_003561815.1 Campylobacterota bacterium
TCTGCGAGGGGCGCAAGCGCGGCGAGCTGGTGGTGGACGAGGTGTTTGAGATCGATCCTAAAGCGCGGGTACACCGCATCTACGGCACCACCGATACCGGCCATCCGGGGGTGGCCAACACCTTTGCGCGGCTGGGCTCGCTGGCGGTTGGTGGATCCTATGAGGTGGATTTTGAGGAGGTGGATCGGGTGTTAGAGACCATCGCTCAGGCTAAAGCCGAGACCGGTGCCAAGCGGATCACCGGCATGGTGATGGCGGCCCGTCCACTGCACCGCGCCCATGAGCGGGTGATTCGTCAAAATCTCGATGAGTGTGATCTGCTGGTGATCTTTTTAACCAAGCCCTACCTGAAGGATGTGCTCCCCTATCCGCTGCGCCATGAGTGTCTGCACTACTTTACCCACCACTTTCTACCCGCCCATAAGGTGGTGGTGGTGCCACTGGAGAACACCTACATCTTCGCGGGTAACAACGAGATGGTGCTCAATGCGATTGTGGTGAAAAACCACGGCTGCAACCGTCTGGTGGTGGGCCAGAACCACGCCGGGCTGGGGATGCACTACAGCAGCGGCGGTGTCAATACGATTCTAGACAGCCTTCAGGGGCTCGATCTGGATATCCGAACCATGAGTGAGTTTGTCTACTGCGATCAGTGCAAAACGCTGGTGACGGTTCACACCTGCCCGCATGGTCATCACCACCATATCACCTACCACTCGGACTCGATTTTGGAGCTGCTACTTCAGGGGGTGATGCCTCCGGCGGTGCTGATGCGTAAAGAGATCTCGGCGATGGTGCTCGATCGCCTCTTTCCCGATCGCTTTAAAAATCTGGCCAAACTCTACTACGATCTGGTTCCCACCGGCGGGCTGATCGAGGGTCAAAGCCAGGAGCGGTTCTATCTGGAGCTGATGAAGCTCTATCAGACCAGTTCGCTGACATAGGGGGGCGGGATGAATCGATTTTTTGTAACGGTTTTTTACAGTGGCCTTAGTCCTAAAGCGCCCGGTACGGTCGGCACGATCGTCTCGATTCCGTTGGGGTTGGTGCTGCTCTACTATCTGGGTGTACAGACCTTTGCGCTGCTGATTTTTGCCCTCTTTTTGGCGGGGATGCGTGAGACCGACCGCTATCAGGCGGCTACGGGGCGCGAGGATCCTAAAGAGGTGGTGATCGATGAGCTGGTGGGGATGTGGGTGGTGTTGGCGATGCTGCCCGATTTCTTAAGCTGGTGGCAGGTGCTTATCGGCTTTGGGCTCTTTCGGCTCTTTGATATTACGAAACCGTCGCTGATCGGGCGGCTGGATCGGCGCTATAAAAACGGCTTTGGTGTGATGCTCGATGATCTGCTCGCGGGCTTTCTGGCCGGGGTGTGCACACTGGCGATCTTCTGGCTGATGGGCCTAGGCGGCGCTTTACTATGAAAGGGGGAGATATGAAAATCGTTTTTCTTGATCGTTCCACGCTGGGGCAGACACCGCTTGATGCCATTGAGGCGCTAGGCGATCTCACCTGCTACGAGACGACAGCGCCCCATGAGTGTGCCGATCGGGTGCGCGAAGCGGAGGTGGTCATCACCAACAAAGTGGTCATCGACGCAGCGGTTTTAAAAGAGGCTCAGCACCTTAAGCTGGTGCTGGAGGCGGCCACGGGGGTCAATAACATCGACCTTCAGGCGTGCAGCGCCCACGGCGTGGCGGTGGCCAATGTGGCAGGCTACTCCACCGAGGGGGTGCTGGCCCACACCTTTGCCCTCTACTTTATGCTCGCACACCGGATGCGCTACTTTAGCGACTATGGTAAAAACCAGTGGCCTAAAAGCGACATCTTCACCCATATGGGCGCAGGGTTTTATGAGCTTGCCGGCAAACAGTGGGGGGTGATCGGGATGGGGGCGATCGGCACCCGGGTGGCGCAGCTGGCCACCGCCTTCGGTGCGCGGGTGTGCTACACCTCCACCAGCGGGGCCAATCTCGATCAGCCCTATACCCATCTGCCTTTAGAGGCGCTGCTAGAGAGCTCGGATGTGATCAGCATCCACGCTCCGCTTAACGAGAAGACTCAAGGGCTAATCGATGCCGCCGCCCTAAAGCGGATGAAGCCAGAGGCCTGGCTGCTCAATCTCGGGCGGGGGCCGATCGTCGATGAGTCGGCTCTGGCTGAGGCGCTTTTAGAGGGGCGTATTGCCGGTGCGGGGCTGGATGTGCTGAGCAGTGAGCCCCCTAAGCCGGATAATCCGCTTCTGGCGGTCTCTGAGGATCGGCTGGTGATTACACCCCATATCGCCTGGGCTTCCAAGGAGAGTCGCGATCGGCTCGTGGGGGAGCTGGCCCTCAATCTTCAGGCGTTTTTAGCGGGCGAGTCTCGCAATCGCCTCGTCTAAATCTCTATCAAGGAAAAGAATGGATAGCACCGAAAAGCGGTTTAACCTGCGTCGCCAACTGGATTTTAGTGAGCCCTGGAGCATCTTTCGGGTGATGGCCGATTTTGTGCACGGCTTTGATGAGCTGAAGGATGTGGGCCCATCGGTGACGGTCTTTGGCAGTGCGCGCACCACCGAGGAGAGCCGCTACTACAAGATGGCCCGCAAACTAGGCTACATGATGGCCGAAAAGAGGTTTAATGTCATCACCGGTGGCAGCTATGGGATTATGGAGGCGGCCAACAAAGGCGCCTACATCTCCGGTAAGGCCAAATCGATCGGTCTTAATATCGAGCTGCCCTTTGAGCAGGCCTCCAATGAGTATCTCGATATCAGCCTGAAGTTTGACTACTTCTTCTCCCGCAAGGTGATGCTGGTGAAGTACTCCTATGCCTACATCATCTTTCCCGGCGGGTTTGGGACGATGGATGAGCTGTTTGAGGCGCTGACGCTGGTGCAAACCAAGAAGATCTTTCCGATCGGAATCTTTTTGGTGGGGGTGGACTACTGGAAGCCGATGATGGAGTTTATCCAGAAGTCGATGATGAGCGAGGGGACCATCAGCCCGGAGGACTTTGATCTGATCCGTATGACCGACGATCTCGATGAGGTGGTGCGTTTTACCGAAGAGCAGATTGCCGATCGGCTTGCAGAGATGGAGGAGCTGGGTCTGACCGATGTGAGCGCCTATACGCGCCTGAAGAAGTTTCACGAAAAGGAGATGGCGCGCTAGGCGCCACCCTCCTTAGCTAAAGCGCTTGAGCGCCTCGATGCGATCCTCTAAGGGCGGATGGCTCATAAAGAAGCGCGCCAGTCCTTGCCGTTTGCCGGCATTGATCCCAAAGGCGTTCATATTGTCCGGCATCTGATCGGGGATCTGCTGCTCGCGCTGCAGGTGCGCCAGTGCCGCGATCATCGGTTGTGCGCCCACCAGATAGGCCGCCCCCTCATCGGCGCGGTACTCCCGGCGGCGTGAGAACCACATCACGATCATCGAAGCCAAAATCGCCAGCACAATCTCTGCGACGATGGTGACGACAAAAAAGCCGATACCGTGACCCTGCTCGTTTTTAAAGACCACCCGATCCACGAAGTGGCCAATCAACCGCGCAAAGAACATCACAAAGGTGTTGATCACCCCTTGAATCAGCGCCAGGGTGATCATGTCGCCGTTGGCCACATGGGCGATCTCGTGGGCCATCACCGCCTCAACCTCTTCGCGGCTGTAGCGACTAAGCATCCCTTCGCTCACCGCCACCAGCGCTTTGTTGCGGTTCCAGCCGGTGGCAAAGGCGTTGGCCTGCTGCATGGGGAAGATCCCCACCTCCGGCATACCGATATTGGAGCGTTTAGCCAGCTGGCGCACGGTGTTGACCAGCCAGATCTCCGTGTCGGTGCGGGGGTTGTCGATCACCCGGGTCTTGGTGCCCATTTTGGCCATCCACTTAGAGAGCAGCAGTGAAACGCCTGCGCCCATCATCCCGAAGACGAAACAGAAGATCAGCAGATTGGTGAGATTGAGCCCACCGGTGCCGTCCAGATAGCTGCCCACACCCAGCAGGTTGAGTGTGATGCTGGCCACCA
>PWVP01000245.1 GCA_003561815.1 Campylobacterota bacterium
TCGACCGGTAAAGGTGCCGGTATCCACCGCTACCGCACCGCTATCGGTGACCACCACTTCACCCCGCTGGGTCTCGTGCTCGAAGATCTCATCATAGGAGAGGTTGTGGTGGATCGTCTCCACGCTGGTCAGTCCCAGAACCTCTGCCCAGTTTTTCGTAGCCATCATGTGCCTTTGTTTAGAAGGTTTCGAAAGTGTAGATTGCCTTGTATTAAACCAAGTTAAAGGTAGCTCTTTTTTTGGTCAAATAACCGTATAATGCGGCTTTAGTAAACCAAAGGTGACCCATGCAGCCAAAACGCACATTCTTTTTAACCCACGCGCCACTGAGCGCTCACTTCACCCAGAACACGAAGGATTTCGTGGTGGAGGAGCTGCCGCTTTACGGCCCGAGCCAGGATGGGGAGCATCTGATGATCACCGCGCGCAAAAAGGGGCTCTCCACCTGGGAGCTTATCCGCATCATCAGTGAACAGACCGGGGCAAAAACCCGCGATATCGGCTACGCGGGGCTGAAAGATAAGCAGGCGATGACCATCCAGTCGCTCACACTTCCAGCGAAGTTTGAGAGCCGCCTGGAAAAGCTCACCCATCCGCACATCAAGATCCTCAGCATGGCGCGCCACCGCAATAAGCTCAAGATCGGACACCTGAAGGGTAATCGCTTCTTTATCCGGCTGAAGAAGGTGCGTGAGCATGAGGCGCTCAAGATTAGCGAGGCGCTTGAGCGGATCGGCTCGATGGGGATGCCCAACTTCTTCGGCTATCAGCGCTTCGGTCGGGAGGGGGATAACTACAAAAAAGCCAAAGCGATGCTAGAGGGTGAGGCGAAGGTGCGCGGCCGAAAGATGCAGACCTTCCTAATCAATGCGCTTCAGAGTGAGCGGTTTAACGCCTGGCTTAGCTGCCGTCTGGAGATTAGCCATCTCATCGGTGGCATGAAGCCCGGTGAGGCGGCACAGGCGCTAGGGTGGAAGCGAAGCGTGATCGAGCCGCTGGCTGCGCAGCCGCACTTTTTTAAGCTGCTGCCCGGCGATCTGATGAACCACTACCCCCATGGCAAACTCTTTCTTGCCGAGGATCTGCCCGCTGAGGCGGCCCGCTTTTTAGCCCGCGACTGCGCGCCGACAGGGCTTTTAAGTGGCCACCGGGTGCCGATGGCCCAAGGGCTATCTGGCGAGATAGAGCAGCCCTTTTTTGAGCCGATCCCCGCACCGGGCGATCGCCGCTATGGGTGGGTGTTTCCTGAGATTGAGCGTTCAGAGCACATTCCCGAGCAGGCCCACTTCGAGCTGGCTTTTACGCTACCCAAAGGCAGCTACGCCACGGTGCTGATCGAGGAGATTTTGCACACCCAGCTAAAGCCTCACCCCTCCGAGGAATCGCTGTAATCTTTAAGCGGGATGCCGCACCGCGCTCCACAGGTAAGGGGGATGTCGCGGTCACCGAAGGGATCGGGTGCGATCGCTTCAGAGGGATCCGGGCGCTGAGGCGTGGCGGCTTCTGAGTTGGCGGACGGTTTTGAGGGCTCTTGGGCGTCGGGCTTCTGAGCTGCCTGGGAGGGCGCAGCGGCCTCTGAACTTTCGCGTTGTGCAGGGGGGTGGTTTTTCGGGTCGATCAGATCAGAGGGGTGGATGCGATCGCCAAAGCGCTGCTGCGTGCCCATCTGCCCAAACTGCTCAGAGGGGTTCTGGATCATCTGTGACGCCTGTGCGCAGAGCGAGCCTAGCACCAGTGCGCTTAGGGCCTTTTTCTTCATCTCTCACCTCTAATCGCTTTTTGAGTACAATGATCGGCTCTACTAAAGGAGCCGGATTCGGATGTGTTTTGTGGGAACTATACCATATTTGCAAGAAGGGCTGATCGGATTGATCCTGCTCGCGATCGCGATCTCGCTGTTTAAAAAGGAGCGCTGCGCCTGCAAAGCAGAGCTAGAGGCGCTGCGCTCAGAGATCACCCGGCTAAAAGAGGAGATTAAAGCGCGCCCATGAAGCGGATTCTCATCATTGCAGACGGCCCGGTGGCCGTGGAGTTTGTCAAGCGGATCACCAACACCCACTCCGATGAAAATGTGTACGATATTGTCCACTATAACGACGACTTTGAGACACTCGGCGAGGCGATCCACTGCCGCTTTTTCCGTTTCGATCCCACCAGTTTTCGAAAGCTCGAAGCCCTCTTTAAGAACCTCTATAGTGCCGCCTTTGTCTTGATGACCGATCCTGAGGATGTGAAGATCGTCTATGAGAATCTTCGTGCACTGGGGCGGGAGCTGCCGGTGAATATTCTCGATCACTGGGAGCTCGATCTCGCCCAGGAGGATACACACCTCGATCGCATCGGGGCTAAAGAGCTGCTGGCCAATCGGATGATGGCGCTGGTGCCCAATATCCCTGTCGCTGCGCAGTATGTGGGGCTGGGGACAGGGGAGATTATCGAGGCGCAGGTGCCCTTTGGCAGCGGTTACGCCTACCGCCACATCTCCAATATCGAGCAGAAGAAGTGGAAGATCGCCGCGCTCTATCGCAACCGGGCTTTGGTGCTGCCCCGCCCTTCGCTGATGATTCGCCCCGGGGATACACTGCTACTGGTGGGTCAGCCCAGCATCCTAAAAAATGTCTATAAGGCGATTAAGATCGAGACCGGCCAGTTTCCCTCCCCCTATGGCCGCAACCTCTATCTACTGCTGGATCTGAGCCTAAAAAACCACCGCCGTTCGGCCTGGGATCTGGAGGCGGCTTTAAACCTGCATCGCCGCATTAAAAACAAGATCCTCTTTATCCGGGTGATCAATCCAGACGATCTGGTGCTCTTAGATCGGCTTCGAGCGCTCAAATCCTTCGATATTGTTGTCGAGATCGCCTATAAGGGGTTCAACCCCGCCGTGGAGCTTGCCGGAGAGATTAATCGCCTTAATGCCGGGCTGGTGGTGGTGGGCCCGCACTTTTTTAAGCAGGAGAGCTTTCGCCGGATTCTCTACCGGGCGCGGCGACCGGTTTTAAAGCTGGGCCATCAGCCACTGACCCAGGTGGATACAGCCTGCCTGATGCTCTCGGGCAACCCCAATCTGGAGCACATCTCTGCGCCGATCTTTGATCTCTGTGGTCAGATGGCGCTGCCGATCACCCTGGCGCTGGCAGGCAGTGTGCCCGAGGCAGAAGAGGCGGTGCTGGAGCACTATGAGAATCTGGCGGCCATCCACTCCAAACCGCTCGATATTCAGCGGCAGCTGGACAATCCGATTCGGGTGCTCAAAGCCAAGCGCGATCTGCTGCTCTTTTACCCCTTTGAGGCGCCGCTGATTCGCCAGAGCTGGCTGGATATCTTTCGGGTCAAGGTGGTCGAAAAGCTCTATCCGCTTCTCGATCGCCACCATCAACTATTTATACCTGTACTATAAAGGAGCAAACGCGTGCAGCAGATCGATATTTCACTGGGCGATGATCGGGGGTACCCCATCTGGCTGGGGCCGCTTGAGCCGCTTGAGTTTAAAGAGCCGGTGGCGGTGGTGAGCAACCCCACTGTCGCCGGACTGCACGGCGGGCGTCTGCTCTCACAGATTCGTGCACCCCAGGTGCATCTCATCACACTGCCCGATGGGGAGGAGCATAAAAACCTGAGCACCATCGAGACGCTGCTCGATCGCCTCTTTGAGGCCCGTCTGGATCGCAAATGCACACTGATCGCCTTTGGTGGCGGGGTGATCGGGGATATGACCGGCTTTGGCGCTTCGCTCTATCAGCGCGGGATCAACTTCGTGCAGGTTCCGACCACCCTTTTGAGTATGGTGGACGCCTCTGTGGGGGGCAAAACCGGTGTCAATAACCGCTTCGGAAAGAACTTGATCGGCAGCTTCTATCAGCCCCGGGCGGTGCATATCGATCCCGCCTGGCTTGAGACGCTTCCCAAGCGGGAGTGGCGCGCCGGTGTGGCGGAGATTATCAAGATGGCAGCGACTCTGGATCGGCGCTTTTTTGAGTGGCTCGAAAGCGGCGATCTGCA
>PWVP01000016.1 GCA_003561815.1 Campylobacterota bacterium
ACGATCCAGGCTGAGGGTGGAGTTGATGACGCGGTTTCGGCGTACTTGCGTCACGCGGCAACCGAAGAGGAGAGCATGATGGGAAAGCCCGGTACGCTCGGGCGGAGAGCCACAAGCCGCCGGAGCGCGAGCACAGCCGGGTCAGGGGAGGCTCCAGAAGACAAGCGTCTCGAGATCGTGGATATCTCCTTTCTGGACGGTACGGGGAACGAGCGTCAGGTCTTCCGGGTGGGTGAGCCGTGGACAGTCCGCCTGCGGTATAGATCCTCCGGTGTAACGAAGGCCCCCGTCTTCACACTTGCTGTCGCTCGAAACGACGGTCTGCAAGTCTGTCGTTGCGATACTCGCTCCTCCCGTCTGAGCATTCCTTCCGTCGAGGGCGGGGGGGAACTCTTCTATAGGGTCAAAGAGTTGCCTCTGATGGAGGGCACCTACTTCGTCTCAGCGTCGAGCCCTGGTCATACCGATGGCATCCCCCGTGATAGCCGGGACCGTCCGGCGGCTTTCAAAGTGCGTCAGGTGGAGTCTGGGGAACGGTACGGACTGGTCAGCTTGGCAGGAAGATGGGATTGGAAACCCGACGCAGGCCCTCCCCCTGCCCGTTGGCTTTCGAACCTACCCGCGGGCCCGGAAGGAGGTCGCGAGCGAACGCCTGATCTCGGGCAGCGGTGGGGAACGGGGGAAGTTAGAGTTGTGAACGTCTCCTTTGTCGATGCCACAGGGACGCTCCGCCGTGTGTTTGAAGTGGGCGAGCCTTGGATGGTTAGACTCCGCTATCAGGCTGATCGCGAGGTTGAGAATCCCGTCTTTGGACTGGCAGTTCATCGAAGCGACGGCGTACACATATGTGGGCCGAACAGCTATTTCGGCGGCCTGACAATCCCTAGGATTGGGGGCCAGGGCGAGGTGTTGTACACGGTGGACAGCCTTCCATTGATGGAGGGAGAGTACTACCTCTCGATTTCGGCTCACGATCGGGCTGACAAGGTGATGTACGACTATCATGATCGCGCGTACCCCTTCAGGGTGTGTCATGTAGACCAGGCTGACGGCAACGGGATTGTGTCGCTTGACGGTCACTGGGCTTTGGCTGTCGGAGATAGATCATGAATGCAGCGGCATCCGTGCTGATCATCAGTCACGACGTTGTGGGTGCGAAGATGGCCGGTCCTGGGATACGGTACTGGGAGTTGGCGCGGGTCCTGGCTCCGCAGTTCCATGTCGTTCTGGCTGTTCCCGGCGATACTTCCCTTCGCCCTCCTGATGACGTAAGGCTAAGGTCCTATCAGCCAGGGGAATGGAGCACCCTGGCGCGGGCCGCAGAACAGGCGAATGCGATTCTTCTCTGCGGAGACGTGCTGATGTGGTTCCCGGAGTTGGAGGAGATCGAGACCCCCTTGATCGTGGACGGCTACGATCCGCACACGCTGGAGGCGCTGGCGCATTTCGCGGGGTCACCAGAGCAGTCGCTGAGATACCGGCACCGCAGACAGGTCCTGCGTACCCAGTGTCGCGCTGGGGATTTCTTCATCTGCGCCAGCGAGCGGCAGCGGGACTGGTGGCTGGGCCTGTTGGAGGCCGCGGGTCGGATCAACCCACATACCTATAACGAAGACCCGTCACTGCGCAAGCTCATTGACGTCGTACCCTATGGGCTACCCTCTGTGCCTCCACATCACAGTGAACAGGTGCTCAAGGGGGTGTGGCCGGGAATCGCGCCAGAGGATAGGGTCCTGCTGTGGGGCGGAGGGCTTTGGCAGTGGCTGGACCCGCTGACGGCCGTACAGGCGATGGCCCTGATCCGGGAACGGTGCGACGATGTACGCCTGGTATTCCCTGGCACTCGCCACCCGAATCCGGCGGTGCCCGATATGCCAATCCGAGAAGAAACGGTGCGGTTGTCCGAAGAGCTGGGTCTTCTCAACGAGCACGTCTTCTTTGGCGACTGGGTCCCTTACGAGGATTGGCCCTGCTACCTGCTGGAGGCGGATGTGGGGCTCTCACTCCACTTCGACACGGTGGAGGCGAGGTTGGCTTTTCGCAGCCGGGTGCTCGATTACGTCTGGGCCGGATTGCCGATGGTGGTTACGGAAGGTGATTCGCTCAGTCAGCAGGTCGACCGTCTAGGGTTAGGAGAGATGATCGGGTACGGGGAGGAACAAGAGCTGGCCACAGCTGTGCTGCGACTGCTGGACAAACCGCGGTTGAGTTTCGACGGTCCTTTCGCCAAGGCACAACGAGCCTTCACGTGGGAGCGTGCCGTGGTGCCCCTGGCAGAGTTCTGCAGGAATCCGCGCCGTGTCCCGGACAGAACAGTAGATTCAGACCACAACACCAGGCGTGACGCCACTGATGTTAGGCGGCAGGGGGAGATGGAGACCCTGCAGGCCATCATCGCTAATCAGGAGGCTAAGATTGACCAGCTCCAAGAGCGGCTATCAAGCCTTGAGCAGGGACGGTTCATTCGCATGATGAAATGGCTCCATGAGGTCCGCCCGTGGAAGGTGAATGTGTGAAGGCCTCGGTGATCGTGCTCTCCTGGAACGGGATGGAGTATCTTGCGGACTGCCTGGACGCGGTGCTGGCTCAGGAATACCCGGATTTCGAGGTCATCGTCGTCGACAATGGATCCAGCGACGGCTCGGCGGATTTCGTCGAGCGGCAGTATCCGTCAGTCCGACTGATCCGCAACGAACGCAACTTGGGTTTTGCGGCCGGCAACAACATCGGCCTTCTGGCGGCCACCGGTGACGTGCTGGTGCTGCTGAATCAGGACACCGTGGTGGAACCGGGCTGGCTCGAGACGCTGGTGACTGCCCTGGAGGATCCCACGATCGGAATGGTGGGATGCAAGTTGCTCTACCCCGATGGGACCATCCAACATGCAGGTGGCCGCATCGTGGATTCGCGCGGGTCCTCACGGCATATCGGCCGTGGCGAGCCGGACACCGGCCAGTATGACACAATGGAGGAAGTAGAATTCGTCACTGGGGCGGCCCTTGCCGTGTCGCGGGATACCTTCGCACGAGTGGGACCCCTGGACGAGGGGTTCGCACCCGCCTACTACGAAGATACTGACTGGAGCTACCGAGTTAGGAAGGCCGGCCTGCGCGTCGTCTACTGCCCGACGGCGGTTGCGACCCATTTCGAGTCCCCCTCCCTTGAGATGGGAGCTTACTCCCACCACGTCTTCTTCCATTACGGGCGACTGCGCTTCCTGCTCAAGCACCAGACGTTGGACTGGCTCTGGGACCAGTTCGCTCCGGCGGAAGCATCAGGAATTCGGGCTATGTCCCGGGGGAACGAGTTGATGGCAGTGCGCCAAGCCTGCCTGCGAATGCTCTTCGATTTGCCCGAGGTGGCCCGGTACCGGACGGACGCAGAGGGCGTTGTCGATGAATGGAACTCATTGCTGTCGTTGGTCATCGACCTTCGAGCTGCGTGTGTACAGGCGGGGGCAGATCCGTACCTCACGGAGGAGATTGATCGCATCAGGGAGCGCGCCATCGGGACCCAGGTATTGGAGGATGCTCGCCATCGACAAGAATGCTCTGAGACGGAGAAGATGAATGCCGGGCGGGTGCCGGGGAAAGCAGCGGACACCCCTGGAACCAGGGCACAGCTGCTGCAGGAAGAGTGTTACGCCTGGGAGCAGGAGCTGACGGAGAGGCCAGGAATGGTTACAGCTATCCGCCGTTTCTTCTACAGGGCTCTTCTTCCCGCGCCCATACGGTCGATGGTGGAAAGACAACCTTGCTTCAACCGGGCCCTCACGGACCAGGTTGCGACGATCGCGACGACCCAGACCGAGCTAAGCGTGAGGCAGAATGAGATAGCGGTGACCCAGGTGGCGATTCTGAACCTGGTCAGTGAGTTGCTGGTGCGCCTCACCGCTACCGACGGGGATGCAGCCCAGAGCACCCGCGAGATAACCACCCTCGCCGAGGCTCTTGCACGCCTGGATCATACCCTACGGGCCGTAGGGACCGATCTGTTCAGACTATGAACCGACCAGTCATCTGTACTATCATCGCCAAGAACTACCTTGCGCAGGCGCGCTGCTTGACTGAATCATTCCTGACCCATCATCCTGAAGGGCACGTCTTCGCGCTATTGGTGGATCGCGCCGATGGATACTTCGATCCGGAGGCAGAGCCGTTCACTGTCCTGCAGGTGGAGGATGTAGACATCCCTGACCTCGCGGCGATGGCCTTTCGTTACACCCTGCTGGAGCTGAGCACCGCCGTCAAACCGTTCTTCCTGCAATATCTTCTCGGATCGTACGACTACGACACCGTCTGCTACTTCGATCCGGATATCTACTTCTATCAGCGCATCGACGACATATGGAAAGCACTCGATGACTGCACGATAGTCTTGACCCCTCATCTCACCGGTCCGCTGGACTACGGACACAATCCCAACGAGATCCTGATCTTGCGGTCTGGCGTCTACAACCTGGGTTTCATCGGAATATCTCGGCGTCCCCAGACCCTGCAATTCCTCGACTGGTGGGCGTCAAGGCTGACCAAGTACTGCGTGGTGGACCACGACCGAGGGTTCTTTGTCGACCAGCGCTGGGTAGACTTGGTACCCGGGCGTTTTCCCGGCGTCCTTGTCAACCAGGATCCTGGCTGCAACGTTGCGTACTGGAATCTGTACCATCGGGAGGTAGCTCGGGATGGTGACCGGTGGACGGTCAATGGCAAGCCGCTCCGGTTCTTCCATTTTAGCGGCTATTCTCCCGACCGACCGGATGAGCTTTCGAAGTTTCAGAATCGATACGACTTTGATGACCTGCCTCATCTGCGTTCCCTGTTTGACGCATACGGGCAACGTCTGCTAGCCAATGGCTATGACAGGGTCAAGACCTGGCCCAACGCTTACTCCACGCTGTCGGCCGGGGGGGTAGTGATTCCCGATGCAGCGCGCCATCTGTGGCGCAGCTTCGAGACTGAGGATCCGACCTGGGAGCCTCCTGTCGACATCGCTAGGCCCGATTTCTCCTCCGTAATTCTCGAATGGTTAGATGAGCCAGTCGATGAGAAGAAGCCCCTGATCACGCGCCTGGCGCTAGCCGTCCATCAACAGCAGGAGGGGCTGCAAGCCCGTTTTCCGGATGTGCTGGCGCGTGACCGCGTGGCATATGCGCGCTGGTACGTCACCTCCGTGGAGGAGACATATCAGTTCGATCCCTACTTCGTCGCAGCGATGAGTGCCTCCCTGGACACCGATGTGGGCGCGAAGACTCGTGCCTATCAGGTTCTCACCCGTTGGCTGTTTCGCCTTGGGCTGGGTCAGCGTCTGGAGACCCTGTTGGGGGAGCCCTTGGTTAGCCGGATTCGCGACGCCTTCGTGCCGCGGGGAGCAGGTCACAACCCGGCCCACTCACTGGCGATGGAGAGAGGATCGCCTCCGGGCGTGCCGGCCACATCTGAACAGATCGGCGTCAACGTCATCGGATATCTATCGGACGAGACAGGTGTTGGGGAGAGCGCGCGCGCCACAATGCGGGCCCTATCGGAGGAGAGCTTCCCCCTGGCCTGGACCATGGTTAGCAGCAGTCACGCCCGTCAGGCAGATTGTTCGGTACTGCACCTGCCGGAGGGTCACCCGTATGGCACCAACCTCTTCTACGTGAACGCCGATCAGATGACCAGCGTCTACCAAGAGCTGGGCCCGAGCTTCTTCCGAAGCAAGTACAACATCGCTTGCTGGTTCTGGGAGCTGGAGCGCTTTCCCGAAGCGTGGATGGACCGGTTCTCGATTCTGGATGAGATCTGGGTGGGCAGCCGTTTCGTGCAGAACACTCTGGCCCACGTGGCGCCGATTCCCGTGGTGATCATGGGCGTCGGCATAGATCGCAGACCCGCTCTGGAGATCAGCCGGGCGGATCTTGGCCTGGCAGAAGACAGGCTGATCTACCTCTATGTCTTCGACATGCTCAGTGTGGTTCAGCGCAAGAATCCCTATGGTGTGATTGAGGCCTATCGTCGGGCATTCGGTCCGGATTTTGAGCAGACTCAACTGGTCATCAAGGTGACCAAACTGGAGGATTACCCGGAACACAGAGCGCGGTTGCAGGCAGCAGTGTCCGCAGTAGGTGGACTCTTAATCGACGGCTATTTCGATCGTGTTAGGCTCGATGCTCTCTTCGCGAGCTGTGATGTCTACGTCTCGTTGCACCGTTCCGAGGGCTTCGGGATGACGATTGCGGAAGCGATGTGCCTTGGCAAGCCTGTGATTGCCACCGACTATGGCGGCAATACTGACTTCATGACTGTCGCCAACAGTTACCCGGTGGCCTACTCTCTGACCGATTTGAAGCAGAGCTATCCCCCATACGAGAAGGGACAATTTTGGGCTGAGCCAGATCTGGATCACGCTGCGGTGCAGATGCGTGAAATCTTCGAGAACTGCGATGAAGCCAAGCGCAAGGGCCGACGAGCTGCGAAGGACATTCAACGCTTGTACGGTCGCCAGTCGATGGCACGCAGGGTGATCCAGCGGCTCCAGAGAGTTGCAGCTCATAGCTGATGGCGGACAGAACCCACAGAGAGGGGATGAGGGATATGGGCGAACCCGAAGACGAAACAACCATCGAGATTGAGACCCCGGGAGTTGATGCCGACGCAATCATGAAGCAGATCCGCGAGAACCTGCGTTCTCGTCGCGAGGAGGCCGAAGCGTGCAGCTTCGACCTCAACGGTCTCGCTGTAGGCCGGTACCGGGGGCGCTTTGCCCCAGATCTTCACCGGAGCCTGCGCCAACTGAGCCTTTCTAGCTCGCGGGTAGGGGTGAGCGTATCGGTCTCGGACGAGGGTGGTGTGCCTATCATCTCTTCCCTTAGTCGTCGACTCCGCAGAGCATTTCACCAGCTGGTGGTCTTTTACGTCAACAAACTGGCAGTCCAGCAGGATCACCATAACAGGCAGGTGGTGCGCGTGTTGACGGAGTTGATGCAGGCATTGGAAGGTGAACCTTACGTCGAACACCTCAAGACGCTCCAGGACGATATGGAAGCTCTGCGCAGTGAAGTGACCCGCCTGACTGCACAAGCGGAGACAGACGACGGATGAAGCTGGCGATCGTCGTGCCACGCTATGGCCCTGAGATTGTTGGAGGCGCGGAAACATTCGCTCGGCAGTTGGCCGAGCAGCTCCCGACGTCGGAGTTTGAGGTCGAGGTCTGGACCACCTGCACCGACAATCTTGGGGAGGGCGGCAATGTCTACCCCCGGGGTCCGCAGCAGTTGAGAGGGGTATCGACCCACCGGTTTCCCGTTGACCCGCGCTTTCGCGACCCAGAGCTGTTTCACGAGTTGACCGCCAGGTTCATCAGCTGCGAACCCACGACGGTGCAGGACGAATACGCATGGATAGACAACAACGTGCATAGCCCGCAGCTATATGGCCACATCATCCAGCGCGGCAGGGAGTTCGACATCCTCCTCTTCATTCCATATCTTTACGGAATCACCTTTTATGGGGCGAGTATATGGCCGGATCGGACTGTCATATGGCCCTGTCTTCACGACGAGCCGTTCGCCCGCTTCCTGCAGACGCGGATCATGCTCGCTTCCTCTCGAGGCGTCATGTTTAACAGCGAAGCCGAGTTGGCCCTTGCCCAGGACCAGCTGGGAATCCCGGTGGCCCGGCCCTACGTAGTGGGGGGCACGATCAATGCGGTCGAATCTGATGCCTCCCGTTTCCGTGAGCGATCTCGTATCAACGAACCGTTTCTGCTTTACGCAGGGCGTCTCGATCCCACAAAGAACGTCCTTGAGTTGGTGGACTTCTTCGTGGCGTACAAGGAGGACCGACCTGGCCCACTGAAACTGGTCCTCATGGGCAAGGGTGATCTCTCGATAGCGGCTCACCCGGATGTTGAGGTCATCGGATTTCAGAGCGAAGAGCGCAAGCAGGACGTCTACGCGGCAGCGACGGTCGCGGTGCAGCCATCCTTGAAGGAGAGCTTCTCCATCGTCATCATGGAGTCGTGGCTCGCTGGGGTGCCGGTACTGGTTCACGCTGGCTGCGATGTCACCCGGACTCACGTGCAACGGAGCAACGGAGGGCTCTACTATGCTTGTTTCTCCGAGTTCGCCGGGGTCCTGGACTGGTTTCTGAGCCATCCTCGCGAGCGCCAGCGCATGGCTGAGCTTGGTCGAGCGTACGTGAAGCGGAGGTACAGTCACGACGCAGTGCTCGGGCGTTTCCGCCGAGCCGTTTCCCTGTGGACGGGGGAGGACTCAGTTGCCGCCGGTTAGGGCTATCCACCAGATGGCGCCCGGCTTCTCATCTGGAGACGCCATCGGCAATCAGATGTGTCGCATGCGGGCTCTGTTCCGCGAGTGGGGATATGAGTCACAGGTGTACGCGCCCATAAGGGATCAGCGCCTGCCCGACGCGGGCTTGCCTCCCTCAGATTACCCTGCCCATCCCGATAGCGTACTCGTCTATCACTACTCTGCCTATTCGCCTCTGAATGATCTCGTCCTCGCTCTGCCTGACAAAGTGGTCTTCTACTACCACAACGTCACTCCTCACCATTTCTTCCGTCCGTACGATCCGGATTTCGCTGCCCGGCTCGCGCGGGGGCGAGATGAGGTCAGGCGGTTCAAAGACTGCTTTCGGGCTTGGTCCGATTCAGAGTACAACGCACGGGATTTGACCGAGATGGGTTTTGGGTCCGTAACCGTAATACCTCTGTTCATCTACATTGACGAACTATTGTCAACTGCCGAGAGTCCGCAGGCCCGTCGCATTGCTCACCGCTACTCCGACGGATGGGTCAATTGGCTTTTTGTGGGGCGCCTGGCTCCGAACAAGTGTCAGCACGACGTCATCGGCGCGTTCAAGTACTATCATCGAAGCATCAACCCCCTCTCACGTCTGTTCCTGGTGGGTTCAGATGGGGGCTTACCCACTTACCGGCGTGAGTTGGAGTTGCTCGGGGCAGATCTAGTGCCGGAGTGCCTATACTTGCCTGGCGCTGTGAGTTTCGAGGATCTCACCGGCTACTACCGGGCAGCGTCTTTGTTCGTTTCGATGAGCGAACACGAAGGCTTCGGCATACCTCTGATTGAGGCCATGGGCTTCGACATACCGGTCTTGGCCTTCAAGGCTGCCGCCGTTCCTGAGACCTTGGGCGGAGCGGGCGTGTTAGTCAAGGGTAAGCACTACGGTGTGATCGCAGAAATGGCGGAGCTTCTCACCCGTAACCGACACCTGCGTCGACGCATCATCGAGAAGCAGCGCGAACGCTTGCGCCAACTCACACCTCAGAGAGCACGGACTGCGTTGCTGGAAGCCGTTCAGAACTTGCAGGCCAATGGATAGCCCGCTGATCTGCACAGTCATCGCCAAGAACTACCTCGCCCAGGCTCGCTGCCTGACGGATTCGTTTCTTCGACACCACCCAGACGGCGAGGTCTACGTCCTGCTTATAGACGAAATCGGGGAGTATTTTGACCCTGCTGAGGAACGCTTCGCGACGGTCAGGCTGGACGAGATCGGCATCCCGGACTTGCTGACCATGATTCGCCGCTACACAGTGCTCGAGCTAAGCACCGCGGTGAAGCCTTTCTTTCTGGAGTACCTGTTCGAGGTGTTGGACCGCGATAAGATCTGTTACTTCGACCCCGACATCTACTTCTATAACCCCGTGAGAGAGATCTGGGACTTGCTGGACTCGTATGGGATAGTGTTGACCCCACATCTGCTGGATTTCCTGGAGGACGAGTATTGGCCCAACGAGCTCGATGTGCTGCGCTCAGGCTCATACAATCTGGGTTTTATCGGCCTGTACCGATCCGCAGAGCTGACCAGGTTGCTCCGTTGGTGGCAGCGCAAGATGGCTGAGCACTGTGTCGTTGCCCTCGATAAGGGGCTCTTCGTCGACCAGAAGTGGATGGACCTAGCACCGAGTCTCTTTCGCGGCGTCCATGTCTACCGGGATCCAGGCTCTAACGTAGCCTACTGGAATCTGAAGAACCGGCGAGTGCAATCATCAAGCGCTGGGTACACCGTCAATGGCGTCCCACTCAAGTTCTTCCACTTCAGCGGTTTCTCACCCAAGCGGATGAACAGCATCTCCAAGTATCAGGATCGCTTCACTCTCCGCGATCTTCCAGGCGCGAGACCCCTCTTCGAGGGTTATCGCGACTGCCTGGTTGCCCACGGCTATGCCCACATCCGCAGATGGCCGTACACGCACAACTGCCCCGCTCCGTCAGGGGTGAGAATACCGGACCAGGCGCGCCGGTTATGGAACGAGTGGGAAGCTCGGGGCCGGCGTGGCGAATCGGTGAACTCGGCCTCCGACGCGCATGCCGTGGACGAATTCCTGTCGTGGATCAACGAACCTGCCGAGGCGGATCCTGAAAGCCCGACCCTGACGCGCCTGGCGCTGGTCATCTACCAAGACCGGCGTGACCTTCAGCAGATGTTCCCGGATGTGCTGGGCGTGGACCGCAGCCGATACGTCAGTTGGTTCTTGAGCAGGGCGCAAGCCGAGTTTGGTCTGGATGACTTCTTCATCCGCCCCATGAGGCAGACCGAAGGTGTAGCCGCGTCTGGCAGGCCCATTCGTGATCTCAGCACTCGGCTTTACGTGAATGTCACCAATAGTCTGTTTCGCATCGGTGTCGGTGGATGGTTGGAGGACCTACTTGGCCGGCGTTTCGTCAATCGCGTGCGTGAACTCTTCCTGCCAACAGGCCCTGACAAAGCACGAGACCATCTTAGTCCCCTTGAGGGACGCCGGTCTCAAGTCCCCTGTCCACTGGGACTGAATACCGTGGAGTATGCATATGACGACTCCCCTGACCGAGCGAGCGCCGCGGTCTGGGCGCAAGCTGTGCAGGAGCATGGGTTTCCGGTAGCATACAGCCGGGTATCCAGCCGTGCAGCTGATGAGGAAGATCGTCAGGCTCTTTCGGTCCCCGAAGCGCATCCGTACAGATTCAACTGTCTCCACGTCGATGTCGATCAGGTCGAGATCGCCTGTGAGGAATTGGGGGATGCGTTCTTCGCCGGCAAGTACAATATCGGTTTCTGGGGCTGGCAGGTGAGTCCATTTCCCGACGACTGGACCGATCGGTTTCGGTTCTTCGACGAGATCTGGGTCGCCAGCAGCTTCGTCCAGAACTTGCTGGCGCCGGTGTCTCCGATCCCAGTCATCGTCATCGGCATACCTGTCGCAGCGGCTGGCGATGCAGAAGCCACCCGGACCCAAGTCGGGCTGCCTGAGAATCGGTTCTTGTTTCTGTCTGTGTTCGATGTGCTGAGTGGAATCGAGCGGAAGAACCCCTATGGTGTCATCGATGCCTATCAACGTGCCTTCGGCTCCACACCCAGTCAGACCCAGCTGGTGATCTGGGCAGCGAATCTCCACCGATTTCCCGAACACGCCAGACGCCTGAAGCGAGCCGTTGACTCTGTTGCTGGGACTCTCATTGACAGAGATCTTCGCCACCCGGGAGTTGGAGGCTTGATCCGCAATGCCGATGCCTATGTCTCGCTGCACCGATCGGAAGGCTTCGGCTGGTCCATCGCCAAGGCTATGCGACTTGGGATACCAACGATTGCGACCGACTACTCAGCACCCCAGGATTACTTGACCGTCAGTAACGGGTACCCGGTCGGCTACAGGTTGACGGAGATGGGAAAGGAGTGCGGTCCCTGTAGCAGCGGGAGCATCTGGGCTGATGCCGACCTCGACCACGCTGCTGCACAGATGCAGCGATTGGTCGAACACCCAGAAGAGGCAAGGCGCAAGGGCCGGCAGGCCGCCAGCGACATCCGAAGGCTCTACGGCCGTGAGGTGGTTGCGAACCGGATGGTGGAGCGGCTGAAGAGGATATCTTCCTGGAATCGTTAGATGGGCAATATTCTGTTCGTCACTCCATTCTATGCTCCCTTCGTGGGCGGCGCGCGCGCCTTTCTGGAGGCCTCCGGTCGCAGGTTGGTAACCGATGACTACAGCGTAACCGTGCTAACCACCACGGCGCGGAACGCGACGGACTTCTGGAGGCCGCCGGATCCAGCCTTGCCACGGTTGCCCAATCGAGAGACACTGCACGGCGTAAGCGTCGAACGTGTGTCCCTGAGCTCCCCCCGACCCGCGCCCTACCCCTTCGGCCTGCTGCGTCGAGCCAGCCATATGTTGCATCGGACTCCGTTGCCAGCCTCGATCCAGCGAAGCCTACTCAGATCCTTGGGCCGCTGGATGCCTTCGTTGCCTGGGCTCGACGATACTTTCGGTCAATTGGTTCCCAATGCCGATCTCGTTCACGTTGTGGATGGCAGTTGGGATGGCCTATTCACCGCCGCCGCGGGGTCCGCGCAGCTTCATCGCAAGCCCTTGGTCGCCATGCCTCTTATGCACCTTGGTGACACCAGCGTGGGCTCTCGCTTCCAGATGGCCCACCAGGTCGAAGTATATCGGGCCTCGGACGCGCTCGTGGCTCTGTCCTGCCTGGAGGCAAACGCCTTTGGCGAACTCGGTGTGCCATCGGATCGCATCCACGTCCTTCGAATGGGTGTGGATCCCCGGTGGGGGGATCAGAGTGGGCATCCCGCTGACTTTCGACAGCGCTACGGCCTTCGTGACCCCGTGATCGCATTCCTTGGGGCACATACCTACGACAAGGGATTGTTCACCCTCGTCCGGGCTGTAGCTCGGTTGAACGGGCAGGGCATCCGGGTACAATTGGTCTCCGCGGGACCCCAAGGCGAGCAGCTGATCGGGTTTGCTCAGGACCAGTCGCAGCAGGTTCGAGACACCGTGCGTAACCAGGTCAAGGTGCTGGGAGAAGTGAGCGAGCAGCTGAAGCACGAGCTGCTGGCTGCCTGCGACATGCTGGCGCTGCCAAGCCGGGTGGACGCCTTTGGCATTGTGTTGGTCGAAGCGGGACTCCACGGGAAGCCAGTCGTTGGAGCCGACGCTGGCGGGATCCCTGAGGTGATCGAGCAGGGCGTCACGGGACTACTGGTCCCCTTTGATGACGAATCGGCTCTGGCCCGGGCCATCCAGAAGCTGGTCACGAACCCCAGGCTGTCCGCCCGGCTGGGGGCCGCCGGTCGCCGCCATGTACTGAGTAGGTACACCTGGGACCACACGTATCGATCCCTGGTGGAAATCTACCTTGGCATCTTGTAGACGTTGAGAGGGATAACGTGCACATTGCGCTGGTCGTTCACAAGCTGCCACCAAGCAGCCTCGGGGGAACCGAGATCTACACCCGCAACCTGGCACGGACCATGTCGGAACACCACGAGGTCTCGGTCTTCTACAGAGACGATGGCGACGGTGGCGCCTTCCGGGATGATTGGCAGGATCGTGATGGATTCCGCGCGCGGCGGGTCGGTCGCCCCTTCCGCGCGGACAAGGCCGGTCCGCTGGCCTTGTTTGCAGATACGTTCTTCAATCGGGATGTAGAGCGGGCCTTCCAAGGCTTCTTGGACGAGGTGCAACCGGACCTGGTTCACTTCCAGCACTTGATGCTACTGTCCTATCGTCTGATGGCCCAGGCGAAGGCGCGCGGTATTCCTGCTCTACTGACCCTTCACGACTACTGGTTCTTCTGCTCCAACTCTCAGCTAATCTGGCCCGGGGGAGAGATCTGCCAGGGTAAAGCGTGGGGGATGAACTGCGCGCGATGCGCCACCGCGCGGATGGGTCAACCGTGGCTGGTGGCTGCCCGACCAATGATCGCCGCGTTGCTTCAGCTTCGTGATACGCTTGTGCGCCAGGCTGCCCTGCAAGCTGATCGATTTGTTGCCCCGTCGAGGTTCCTCATTGATCGCTATGTGGCAGATGGTTTCCCGTCCGGGCGATTCACGTTCCTGGAGAATGGGCTTGACGTTGCCCGTATCCGCTCCTTGACCAGTTCGCTGCAATCAGGCGATCGACTGCGGGTCACCTATCTGGGCTCGCTGGCCTGGCAGAAGGGTGTGCACATCCTCGTGAATGCGTTTCGCCCCTTGCCGACTGACCAGGCCGTGCTCCGGATATTCGGGAATCCCGATACGTTCCCCGCGTACTCAGCCAACCTCCGCAATCTAGCGAACCAGTCTAATATCTCCCTTGAGGGCAGCGTACCCAATGAGTTGGTGGGCCGCGTGCTGGCTGAGACGGACATTCTTGCTGTGCCCTCCCTGTGGTACGAGAACTCTCCCGTCGTCATTCAGGAGGCCCGTGCAGCTGGCGTGCCCGTGCTGGCGTCGGCCCATGGCGCCTTGAAGGAGAAGGTCCGTGACGGCGTTGATGGGCTCCTGGTCCCTCCCGGCGATGAGGCTGCCTGGGAGGCGGCGCTTGTGCGAGTGATGACCGACTCGGATCTTGTGGCCCGGCTTCGAGCCAACGTTGAGCCACCGATGACCCTGGCAGAGCATACGGCTCAGCTACAGCGCATCTATCAACAACTCGTTGACAGACCCTAGCAGGACTGGTAGAATGATGCGGAAACGCCAGACGCGATCTCGCACTGAGGGCTCACGTTGAAACTCATCATCCAGATTCCTTGCTACAACGAAGAAACGACACTTCCACAGACCGTGCGAGATCTACCTCGCGAGCTTCCAGGCATAGACGAGGTCGAGGTACTGGTGGTCGACGACGGAAGCTGCGATCGCACGCTTGAGG
>PWVP01000172.1 GCA_003561815.1 Campylobacterota bacterium
TAGAGTCATCAAACATCATCTCGCCCCCCACCTGACCGGTAAGAAGACCGTTTTTATGGTGTAGGGTGTTGGCAAACTCCGCATCGGCCTGAACGGATTTAAGCGCGTGGGCCGTGGCCCAGCGAAAACCGCCAGAGAAGATCACCACCCGGTAATCGGCCCCTTTAAGTGCAGCGATCGTCTCGGCCGCACCGGGCATCAGCGGCAGCGATTCGCACACCGCCTGGACGCGATCCAGAGGTGCCCCCTCTAAAAGCGCCGCGCGACGGGTCAAAGACTCAAAAAAGTCCAGCTCACCGGCCATCGCCGCTTCGGTAATGCGACTGACCGCCTCTTTTTTTCCGCACACGGCGGCGATCTCATCGATGGTCTCACCATCCATCAGGGTGGAGTCAAAATCAAACACACAAAGTTTCATCGGATTCTCTCCCAAAAAGCTGGTCGTAATCCTACCCAAAAGCGCTTCAAGGTAAAATGGAGCAGCTAAAAGAGGAGGAGTAGCAATGTCTAAAAAGAGGTTTCGTCTGGTCACGCGCAGTGACTTTGATGGTCTGGTGTGTGCGGTTTTGCTCAAGGAGCTTGATCTGATTGATGAGATCAAGTTTGTCCACCCTAAAGATATGCAGGATGGGATTGTCGAGATTGGTGACGGGGATATTACCACCAATCTCCCCTATGTCCCCGAAGCGCATCTGGCCTTCGACCACCACGAGAGCGAGACGCTGCGCAATAAGGTGCGGGCTAAAAACCACATCATCGATGCCGATGCCCCCTCCGCCGCGCGGGTGGTCTATGACTACTACGGCGGCCAAAAGGTCTTTACCCGTGTGAGCGATGAGATGATGGAGGCGGTCGATAAAGCCGACTCGGCGCAGTTTACTCTCGAGGAGATTTTAAACCCCACCGGCTGGGTGCTGCTCAACTACCTGATGGATGCCCGCACCGGACTGGGGCGCTTTCGGGACTTTCGTATCTCCAACTACCAGCTGATGATGGAGCTAATCGACTACTGTCGCAACCACACCATCGAGGAGATTCTCGCCCTGCCCGATGTCAAAGAGCGCAGCGATCTCTACTTCGCCCACGAGGAGAAGTTTAAAGAGCAGCTCAGGCGGTGCAGCACGGTCCATAAAAACCTGGTGGTGCTCGATCTGCGCAACGAAGAGACCATCTATGCGGGCAACCGCTTTATGATCTACGCCCTCTATCCTGAGTGCAACATCTCCATCCATGTGCTCTGGGGCTTTCAGAAACAAAACACCGTCTTCGCCACCGGTAAGTCGATCCTCAAGCGCGATAGCCGTACCCATGTGGGCGAGCTTATGCTCGCCTTTGGCGGTGGTGGTCACAACGCGGCGGGCACCTGTCAGGTAAGCAACGATCGCGCCGAAGAGACCCTTAAAGTGCTCATCGATCGCATCACCGCCGATGGGTGATCGAGTGTTTGAGACCCTGATAGAGAGGCTGGCAAGCCGCCAGTGGCTTAGTCTGGAGACCACGCCGGGCAAAAGCGCCTCTTTTGATCCCGTCATCGATCGTCTGCGCGAGCTGGATCTGCCGAGGCGACTTGACGCCTTTACGGTCACCGACAATCCGCTGGCCAAGCTGCGCTACGGTTCGCTCTTTGGGGCCATGCGGCTGCAAAACGCCTTTCATAAGCCGGTGCTGGCCACGCTCAGCATGCGCGATCGCAACCTGATCGGACTGCAATCGGATCTGCTCGGCTGCAACGAAGCGGATATCCGCAGCTTCCTGGTCGTCACCGGCGATCCGGCCACCCTCTCGGATCAACCCCGGGCCAAGGGGGTGTTTGAGGCCAACAGCATCGAGCTGCTCAAGATTATGAGCTACTTTAACCGCGGCATCGACTACGCGGGCAAAGCGATCAACACCCCCCCTAAACCGATCTACCCCTTTGCGGTGACCAACGCCTACGCCAAAAACGCCAGCACACTCAAGCGCAAGATGCAAAAAAAGATCGAAAACGGCGCGCTGGGGCTCATCAGCCAGCCGATCTTTTCGCTAGAGGATGCACGCGGGCTGATGAAGCTCTTTGAGGAGGCGAAGGCCCCCTACCACGATCACCGAAAAGAGGCGCAGCTTATTTTAGGGCTCTTTCCGCTCACCCGCCTGAAGACAGCGCAGTTTATCTCGGCGCATGTACCGGGGATCCATGTGCCCGATCGCTGGCTGAGCGCTCTTTTTGAGGCGAACAAATCCGGTGAGGAGGCCGAAAAGCGTGTCGGGCTTGAGATGAGCCAGGCGCTCTTTAGCGCGCTGCGTCGCGAGGGGTGGCCGGTGCACCTGATGACCGCCAATCGCTTTGAAAACGCCCTGGCACTCATCGAGGCTGCCTGATTTTTAGGCTCTAAAGGGTGCGAGCAGGGTGCTACAATAGCCTAAACTAAAAAGGATCGTCAATGGCGAAGATTGGACTCTTTTACGGCAGCACCTCCGGCTTTACCGAGAAGGTGGCAGAACAGATTGCCGAGCTTCTGGGCAAAACCCATGAGGTGGATCTCACCAGCATGGAAGATATCGGCGATCTGGATGATCTGCTCGAGTATGACAATCTGGTGCTCGGCAGCTCCACCTGGGGTCAAGGGGATCTTCAAAACGACTGGCGCGATCCCTATACCGAGATGGATGATGCCGACTTTAGCGGCAAAACCGTCGCCCTCTTTGGCACCGGTGACTGCGACAAACACGGCGAGCACTTCGTAAGCGCGCTGGGTCATCTCTACCACAAGCTAACCGAGCGCGGCGCCAAGGTGGTCGGGTTGGTCGATCCGAGCGGCTACACCTTCGAATCCTCCCTTGCGGTGGTGGATGGGAAGTTTGTCGGCCTGCCGATCGATGATATCAATGAAGAGGAGAAAACCCCTGCGCGGATTGAGGCGTGGGTGAAGCAGATTGAGGGGGCTTTTTAAGCCCCGCCCTACTGACGATCGTTCATACTGGAGAGGAACTCTTCGTTGTCTTTGGTCGCCTGGAGTTTGGAGTAGACAAACTTCAGCGCTTCGACCTCGTTTTTCATCTGGCTCATGGCTGAGCGCAGCGCCCACACCTTCTGGAGCCGATCGGGGCTTTGCAAAAGCTCCTCTTTACGGGTGCCCGAACGCACCACATCGATGGCCGGGTAGATGCGGCGATCGGCGATGTCGCGGCTTAGGATCACCTCCATATTGCCCGTGCCCTTAAACTCCTCAAAGATCACCTCATCCATCCGGCTTCCGGTCTCCACCAGCGCTGTGGCCATGATGGTGAGGCTGCCACCGTTTTCGATGTTTCGCGCGGCACCAAAGAAGCGTTTGGGTTTATGCAGGGCGTTGGCATCCACGCCGCCGGTGAGCACCTTGCCGCTGCTGGGCGTCACGGTGTTGTACGCGCGGGCCAGACGGGTGATGGAGTCAAGCAAAATCACCACATCCTTACCCGCTTCGGTCAGGCGTTTGGCCTTCTCAATCACCAGCTCCGCCACACGCACATGGTTTTGTGCCGGCATGTCGAAGGTGGAGCTGTACACCTCCCCCTTTACCGAGCGCTCCATATCGGTCACCTCCTCGGGCCGCTCATCCACCAGTAGCACAATCAGCTCAATCTCGGGGTGGTTGCGCTCAATCCCGTGGGCAAGATCCTTTAAAAGCTCGGTCTTACCGCTTCGCGGCGGTGCGACGATCAGGCCGCGCTGCCCTTTGCCGATCGGATTGAAGAGATCCACAATCCGGCCGGTGAGTTTCAGCGGATCGTACTCCATCGTAATCCGCTCTAAAGGATAGAGCGGCGTGAGGTTATCAAAGAGTGGGCGCTTTTTGGACTCCTCGGGCGGCAGGTAGTTGATCGCCTCGATCTTTAAAAGCGCGGAGTAGCGCTCCTGCTCTTTGGGCGCGCGCACCTGGCCGGTGACCAGATCGCCGGTTCGCAGGCCAAATTTACGAATCTGGGTGTTGGAGACATAGGCGTCATGGTCCGTATTGGA
>PWVP01000264.1 GCA_003561815.1 Campylobacterota bacterium
TAACTGACACCCCGCAAACGCAGTGCGCGGCTGGTGGAAGGGATGCCCGGAGGGTGCAACTGACGGCCCAAGAAGCGAAGCTGATTGGCTGCCGGAAGGGGTCCCCGTAGGGGGAAGGGGAATTTGGAAAAAGAGGCTACTTTTTCTAAGAATTGTTTTGGTGCAAACGGTCCACAAAGCCTATTGTTTCGTCGGCTATTTTCGGTTTAGTGCTGCCCATAAAAATCATGGCGGGTGTCGCGATCGTGGCGCTTCTGTGAATGGTAGGCGTTAGGGCTGGGGGTTGGCGGACTTTTCGACCGCGTAGGCTTCCGCATAAAAATAGATATTTGATAGCGCAAGTGTTAGCCTGGAATTGGATCTGCTTTCGGTAGAGAGTGTGTCCATTAGGGTGGCGACGGTATTCGTGTCGGCGTGTTCTTTTGTTTTGACCGGGCTGCTTTGTATGATTGATAGGGCGGTTAGGGCGGCTATTTTATGACGATCAACAAGCTGGGAGCTATCGTCTTTGTCCATGGCGTTTTTAAGAATCTGCCGCCTGCCTTTGTAGACAGCCCACAACTCATTGGAGTAGTTTTCGCAGTCTTTTACCTCGATGTCTGCGATCTTTTGCTCCTCTTCTTACGCACACCCCCTACGCTCCCGGATAAAACCACAACCGCCAAAAAAAGCCCGACTCCCACATAAAAACTTCAGAAACTTTTCTGTAGGCTTTTTTGATGCTGTTTGCCACTAAAATGGCTCGTATCATTACCAAAGGCCACAGAGATGAACCACACCCTGCTTCCAGTCGTCCCTACACTAGTGCTGCTGGCGATTTTACTCTGGCCACAGGATTTAACGAAAAAGGAACTATGATGAGAAAATCTATTTTAGCCACAGGCGCAGCTATGCTTTTGTGTATACATTCGCCCCTGATGGCCAAAAAAGTCGAAAGCAGCCTTTTGGTTGGTATTGAACAGATCAGCACCGATAATAGTGTCTACGGCAGCCTGGATAATCTGACATTGGCCCAGCTGGTGATGAGTGGCGATCGCTTCCACTTTGATGGTAGGCTCAATAGTCATTTGGATCTAATCATCGGCGGAGGAGATGTTTTTAACCTATCTGCAGATTTCGGTCTGCGCTACGGCATCAACGATCGGCTCTTTGTCGGACCGCTGATCGGGTACGGTATTCACGAAATTCTTAAGGATGGCAAAACCATCGAAAGCACTGAACGCGAAGCAATTGCTCTTTCGGGTATGCACTACGGTCTGGATATGCGCTACAAACTCACTCATCGCTTCGTGCTCACGGGTGGCATCAAAACGATGCGCTATCGGGATACGGACTACAGCGACTCCCAAACACTAGACAACAAAAGCCTTTATGGTCGTCTGGGGTTTTACTGGTAGGGGGCGCTACGCCTTTTGCCCGACTTTTAACCCAACACAAAGGGGCGCTTCATGTTTAATAACTTCATGAGCAACTACCACGAGATGGCCATCAAAAGTAGCCATGACTCGCTAAGCAGCCCGTCCACCTTTGCTCGCGGCGGGGATCTGTCCGGTGCGTCCGGTTCGGGCTATGTGGCAAACAATGCCCCACCAACAAGCTCATCCGGTGACGAACATGGGCACCACGCCGCATACACCACTCACCCGCAAAGCAAAATGCAAATAGTGATAAAAAAAGCACTAGAGGCCGGTTTTCTGAAGAAACGTTTTTTGGGCTACAGTATCCAAGATGAAAAAGCAATCAAAAAACTCACCACTGACGAGCTCAAAACGATACGGGAGTGCCATCTTTTTATTTTTGGTATTAGCCCGGTGACAGGAGTGGTGATCGACTGGGAGCTATCCAGGCGATCGAGGGCTGATTAGCTCTGTGTTCTGATCTTGAGCCGGAAAGAAAGGAGTTATCAAAATGGGTATCTTCGGATGGATTATCGCGATTATCGTCGGGTTGTGGATTTTGGGTCTGCTCTTTGGCCGCTCTCAAGAGAGGCCATTGCACCCGCCTGCTGCAGGGGGCTACCCGCCCGATGAGCCCTGCGATCGGGACGAAAAGGGCGAGCAGGGCCCCTATCCGTGGGAAAAAGGCGGCGGCGTATTGGCCGCTATCGGCGGTCTGCTTGTGATGGATAGCCTGCTAGACGACTCAGAGGAGTCCAGCGGCAGTGATGATAGCTTTAGTGATATGGACGGGGAGTAATCGATAGCAGCACCCACACCAGCTCCGGCGACGCGATCGAAACCAGCACAAACGAAGATCCGTGGGGCGAGTAACCGCCCCATCAGCCCAAAAAGCGCTAGGCGCTTCCCTTTTTGTGGCTAAACTCATCTTTCCACGGCTGAACCACAAACACAAGCACGGCCACCATCACGAAAGCCGCCACAACAGCTAAAATCTCCATTGACAGCTCCTCCATCTCATCGATAATCTGCTTAATCTCATGCTCAACTTTGCGAATTTTGAACCCTACGATCCCAAGAGCCAAGATGCCCACTAGCAAAAGCCAGAGGACAACCACGCCCTTTTCTCCGCCCACAACCGCATACACCAGTGCGGCCATGCCCGTCAGCAGCGCAAGCATCATGCTAAAGTACCAGTTTTGAACCCGGCCTAAATAGGCAAACTGAAGTTCAAGTTTCTCTTTTTTGCTCATCGGGTTATTGTATCAGGAGCCCGTAGCAATGTAAAGCGCCTGCGCAAGTCCATCCCCCTATGGCGCTCCGGATAGTTTTCAACCAGCCGTTACGGCGAAGGGCATCCCCAAATCAGTCCAGATGCGCTAACATTTACCCTAAGGAGTAGGCTATGACAGAAGAGATTCGCGCCAGAGCTGAGGCGAGAAAAAATCGCATCACCCTAACAAAAGTCGATCTCCATAGCGCTTCACACCACTCTTTAAACCCCTCACTCACCGCCCTACAAGCGTGGGAGATGGTCTGCAAACTCGCCCACGAAAGCTACGCCCTAGAGCACGGCACCCCCGCCCCCACAAGAGCGGATCGAAGCGTGGTGCGGCTAATAAAAACCTCATCGAGCTAAATCGCCTCCTGAAGCTGCTCTAAAGCTCCCTGCAGACTCTCAAAACGCACCGTTTTGTCCACCCGATCGGGCTTTTTATAGACCCGATCGTAGTACTCCACCAGAAGCAGCTCGGCACAGCGGGCGAGATCGCCGCTCTCAAACGCCGCTTCGATCGCCTCGCGGACTGTGCGGGACATGTGGGGGCGAATGCGGGCCATCGCCTCCGTAAACTTCTCTCGACTCATCTGGCCATACTCCCGGACAATCCGCTCCACCCGATCGCCAAGAGGCGCCTCGATCCAGATGCGCCGCCCATTTTGCATGGCGTGATAGAGTGAGGCCGGGAGGGTGACACGCCCGATATTGCGGCTTTCGGCCTCGATAAAGATGGGGCGATCGGCCCCAAGTGCCATCAGGCGGTGCATCAGCGCGTTTTCGAAGTGGGCCGTACCCGGCTGCCTGGATGCACAACCGCCAAAGGCTGAGCCCCGATGCCCGGCAAGCGCCTCCAGATCCAGCGATCGATCCAGTGCGGCAATCAGTGCGCTTTTACCACTACCGGTGGGGCCATCAAGCACGCTAAATCGAAAGGCCGGCAAATGATCGAAGTAGGCCAAAACCGCCTGGCGGTAGGCTTTATAGCCGCCCCCAATCCGCCAGATACGAAACCCGATATGACCCAAAACCGTCGCCATCGACGCCGAACGCTGCCGCCCCTGTGCGCAGTAGAGGGCCATCTTGTGGCCGGGGTTAAAGCGGGGGTACAGATGGGGGATGTGGCGCGAGAGGTTTTCACACACCATCGACGCACCGAGCAGCTTCGCCTCAAAGGGGCTTCGTTTGTGCAGCGTGCCCACCTCTTTACGCTGCAGATCGTCCAGTGCGAAGAGGTTCTCGCTGCCGGGGATAGAGGAGGCGCTAAACTCCCCCGGACTGCGCACATCTAAAACCGCATCA
>PWVP01000230.1 GCA_003561815.1 Campylobacterota bacterium
AAATACGCGAGTAATAAACACTTCCTCGTCTATGGGATAAAACACTAGATGACTTCCGGTTATCAAAAGGCGGCAATCCCGTTGAACACCTTTTTTGCGGCATTCAACGCCGATTCTGGGTGAGCTGCTAAGAAGGCGAATACTTTGCCTTAGGCGCTCGATATAGCTTTTTGCATTACTGGGGCTGTCTGCGGCAATGCGTTCAAAAGTTTGCGACAAATCGTTTTCGGGAAAAAGGGGACAGGCTACTTTTTTACCGAATGCAGCATAAATCTAAAAAGCCTCCGGCAGATTCTGCCCAAATATTTGAAGCACTAAAATCTGATCTCTTTTTTGATCAATCAGAAAAACGACGGTGTACCCCTTGAAGATCAAATCCCTTTGGTCGTCACGATCGCCATAGATTGATCTTCTGAAAGCATAGGGATGATCGCAGAGCAGTCCAAACTTTGCCTCAAGCTCCTGAGTAAATCCTAACGCCTTAGCCGGACTATCTTCGGCAATATAATCAGCAATCTCTTTTCATTGGTTTGCGTATTTTGCTTTGAGTCGATCCATTATGGGTTTTGCGGGCGTTACCTGTTGGGTGCCCAGCTCAATCTGCCGGATTTGCTCGGCAATCTCGTCTTGTTTATCCATAGCGGCAAGCAGCACATCCAGCACTTTCTGGGGTGAGTGCCCAAAGCGTTCTTCTATCTTGGCGTTGTCGATCGTGATGGTCATCATCGGCTGGCCCCTTAGTGTGTTTGGGTTTATTTTACCCGCTTTTGCTTGATGGCGATCGGGTGGTATAATACCCGGAAACCAGCCCAAAGGATCGCCCATGCATACTGTGACGCTGGATGTCCATGACAGCATTTACGATCAGGTGATGACACTGCTTGAGAAGCTCCCCAAAGACAAGCTCCGAATCAAAGAGGACAAGATAGCTGCCGAGATTGCCGATCGGTGCGCCCGGATTGATAGCGGTGAAGAGGAGCTGACACCCTACCGCGAGGGGATGGATGCCATGATGGATAAAATCCGTAGTAAGCATGCAGCTTTATAAGACGGGTCGATACCTAGAAGAGCTTGAGGCGATCATCGACTATATCGCTCAAGACAATCTATCTGCCGCTGAAGCTTTTTTTACCGACCTTGATCGGCAAATCTACAGACTCCCCGATATGCCATTGATATGCCGGAAATCCACCAAATCCAAGGACGAAAATATCCGCGATCTGGTTTTTAAAGGCTATGTTGTTCCCTATCGAATCAGTCGTGCTAAAAACCGGATCGAAATTCTGGGTATTTTTGGGATGAACGAGTGGGATTTAGAGTAGAAGAAATGCGAAACTTGGACCCATCTTACCCGCTTTGTTTGATGGCGACAAGCCGTTGTATGTCGGGCTGCTGGCTATCGCGGCTTTTGTTGGGCTCGCGGCTATTGCGCTGTATCTCAAACGGATCAATGATCGCATCGAAGAAAACTTGACCGAACAGGAGAGGATTTAATCATGGAAATACTGGCATTGGTTTTGGGGGTCTTAACGATTGGTGTTGTGATTTTCGTGGCTTTTAGTGGGGGCAAAAGACACTCAAGGCATCATGGATCTACAAGGTCGTAAATATCCGCCTTACCCGCTTCTGTTGGCAGTGGTCGGATCAGGCTGCTTGGGTGAGGCGCTCTGGGTTTTGTGTTTTCGCATGGCGTCGCTAAAGGCGGCGGCTAAAATCCCCGTAGGCATCGCGATCATGCCGATTCCAGCGAGTGCTGTAAACCCTGCGAAAATCTTGCCCAGGACCGTGATGGGCACCACATCGCCGTATCCTACGGTGGTCAGCGTGGCGATGCTCCACCAGAGCGCTCTAGGGATGCTGCCGAAAGCCTCGGGCTGGTGCTCAGCCTCCAGCACATAGAGAAACGAGCTGGAAAAGAGCAGCAGCAAAGCCGCGAGCCCCATGCTAAGCGCCAGCTCGTATTTGCGGTTGGCGATCGATTCGGCTACCAGATCCCACGCTTTAGAAAAACGCCCTAGCTTAGAGAGCCTCAGGAGTCGCAGCAGCCTAAAGAGCCGCAGTAAAAAGGCGTTATGCGCCCCCGCCGTGAGGAAAAACGGCAAAATCGCCAGCAGATCGATAATCGCCCAAAAGCTAAACAGATACCGAATGCGCCCAATCACGCCGCGATAGCGCACATCCTCTCCGGCTGCATAGAGGCGAGCCAGGTACTCGATCGAAAAGATCACCACAAAGATCACCTCGGCTACGATAAAGAGCGTGCCGCCCTGCACCCGAAGCGCCTCTTCGGTCTCCAGTATGGCAAAGAGCGCCGCCACCACGATCACGGAGGCGATCAGCCGATTGACCCGCGAGAGCCCGCCCCCCTCTTTGGCTCGGGGCTCAAGGTGCCGATAAAGAGTCGCCCGCCATCTGTTCATCTCTAGCTTACTGTTTGGATTTATGATGCAGCCATTTTGCCCTAAATCGCTTTAGCTAAAAGCGCAGGTCAGATCGGCTCAGGTATAATCCGGCCATCAAACAGCGACACAGGATCAGCTATGGGAAATATGCTTATCACCGTCGGGGTTGTGTTGGTGATCGCCGGTCTGGCCTATAAGGCGGGCCTTCTAAACTGGCTGGGCAATCTGCCCGGCGATCTGCGTTTAGGGGATGAGAACCGTCGGGTCTATATCCCCATCACCACCATGATCGTCCTCTCGATCGCACTCTCGCTACTGCTGAGCCTCTGGCGGCGCTAATGCCGATCTGCCGGGAGGCCGGATAACGAAAAACGCCCCTCTTTCTTTCTCTGCTAGAGCCGACTCTTCCAATACCCCGGCTTGCGGTGCAGATTGGCAACTGCCACAATCAGAACAAACTCTTCACGCAACTGATAGATGAGACCATAAGGAAATCCGCTAACCAGGCAGCGCCTTGTGTTTTCGCTGAGCGGATGCCATGCTTGCGGGTAGTGTTCAATGCGGGTGACGGCTTTTTTGACTTCCGAGACAAAACGAAACCCCAAGTCCGGCTGTAGTGATTCGTAGTAGTCAAACCCCTCGTCTAGCTCAAATTGCGCGACAGCCAGAAACTCACTTCGCATATTTGGCAAAAACCGTCTGAGTGCTAACGGAAGAGATCTCTTTCTGGTCGAAAGCCCGGATGCGATCTTCGGCCTCCTGTTCCCAAAGCTGGTCGATTGACCGATCGGGGGTGTCTAGGCTAGCCAGTATTGCATCCACTAAAGCGAGCTTCTCATGGGGCGGCATTCTGGTGACTTCATCCTGTAGTGTCTGGCTGAGCGCCACGCTCCCTCCTTTTTTGGCTCGAAGGTCGATGGAGTATTGTAGCGATTTATCTTTATACAGAAAAGCGGGAGCCGGGGTGGCGCCCGGCTCGAAAGACGCAGCGGTTATTTGACCTCGCGGGTCTCATCGGGTTGCATCTCGATGAGTTGCCACGGTAGGCCCTGGTGGTTTAGCTCCTCCATAAAGGGGTCGGGATCGCACTGCTCCATGTTCCAGACCCCCTTTTTCTGCCATTTGCCCTCCAGCATCAGCTTCGCGCCGATCATCGCCGGGACGCCGGTGGTGTAGCTGACCGCCTGGCTGAGCACTTCGCGGTAGCACGCTTCGTGATCGCATACATTGTAGATGTAGATCTTGCGCTTTTGGCCCTCTTTGACGCCCTCGAACACGCAGCCGATGTTGGTTTTGCCCTTGGTGCGCGGCCCCAAGCTCGCCGGGTCGGGCAGCAGGGTTTTAAGAAACTCGATCGGCACGATCTTTTGGCCCTTATGCTCCACCGGCGCGATGCCGAGCATCCCCACATTCTCCAGGCAGCGCATATGCATCAGATAACTCTGGCCAAAGGTCATAAAAAAGCGAATCCGCTTGAGCCCCGTGATGTTTTGCACCAGGCTTTCGAGCTCTTCGTGGTAGAGCAGGTAGCTATCTTTAGGCCCTATTTCAGGGTAATCCCAC
>PWVP01000225.1 GCA_003561815.1 Campylobacterota bacterium
ACCCTGTGCAGTTTAAGAATCAGGAGTTTATCCGCGTAGGGTCAAATCTAAAAAAGCTCAAGGATTTCCCCGAAAAAGAGCGTACCCTATGGCGGGTCTTTAACCGACTCCCCTTCGAAAGGGGTATTGCAGCAGAGCGCGTTTCAGGTGAAGAGGTTATCAAGCTATTAGACTACTCCGCCTATTTTGATCTACTGGAGCTGCCGCTACCCGACGGGCGTAGCGCGATTTTAGAAGCGCTGGCATCAGATGAGCTGATCGTCCCCTGTGAGGCAGGGGAGTGGAATATTACCAATCTAGGCGCGCTCCTGTTTGCTAAAAAACTGGATGATTTTCCCGGACTAAAGCGCAAAGCGATCCGTGTGATTCACTACAAAGGAAAGGGCCGCATACAGACGCTACGCGAACAAGTAGGCTCCAAAGGCTACGCCAGCGGCTTTGAAGGGTTGATTTCGTTTATTATGACACTAATCCCGAGCAATGAGGTGATCGGACAGGCGCTACGTAAATCGGTCCCCATGTTTCCAGAGCTAGCCGTCCGCGAGCTGGTAGCAAATGCACTGATCCACCAAGACCTGCTCGCAACCGGTACGGGGCCGATGGTGGAGATTTTTGACGATCGTATGGAGATAACCAATCCGGGCAATCCTTTGGTTGATCCGAGTCGCTTTGTTGACACGCCACCAAAATCGCGTAATGAGGTTTTGGCCTCCTTAATGCGTCGCTTCCGAATCTGCGAAGAGCGCGGCAGCGGTATTGATAAGGTGGTTGCACAGATAGAGCTTTATCAACTTCCCGCACCTTGCTTTGAGGCACCCGAAGGTTTTACGCGTGCGATCCTGTTTGCGCATCGACCCTTAGGGCGAATAGACAAAGCGGATCGGGTCAGAGCCTGCTATCTGCACGCCTGTCTAAAGTGGGTTATGAGGGACTACCTGACAAACGCATCTCTTAGGGAGCGGTTCGGTATCCAGGAGCAAAACAAAGCCACTGTTTCAAGATACATACGCGAAGCAGTCGAGGAGGGGGCTATTAAACCTTTCGACAATCAAGCGCCTAAAAAGATGATGAAGTATGTTCCGTCATGGGTGTAGTTTTTATTGACAAGTAATTGATCGCCTGAGAGCTCCCTGTCGCTACGCCACTGTGGCAGAGGCGGCGCTTCATTGATGGGTAATTGATCGCCACCTCTGGGCAATCTTGGACAAAGAGCTCAAAAGCTAACCACCTCTATTTAGTTAAATTTGTGGCATACTCCTTTAAGGAGTCGTTTGCGAAAGTGTATGCGTGCGAATTTTTCCAAAACAGCTTCTCATTTTTACCCTCACGGCGTTTGTGCTGCTGGGCTTCGGGGCGGCGGGTGCGGTCTTTTGGCACCACACAACCATCCTTGAGCGCCACAACGAACAGTTTAGCCACCACTACCATCAGCAGATGATCGCCATGACCCGCGACATCGTCCAAAAAGAGGTTCAGCTAATCCAGAGCGTGCCTCAAGAGCAGCTTGCCCAGGCGGACTATCAGGAGCAGGTTTTTCAGCGGCTGCGGCAGCTTCGCTTTGGCCATAACCAAAACGGCTACTTTTTTCTGCTCGAACTGCTTGATCCAAAAGGGGGTGACGGGTTTGCGAAAGAGCGGGTGCTGCCCATCGATCCCGATCAGGAGGGGCAGCTCATTAGCACCCGTACCCCTGACATCAAAGGGCACCACTACCGCGAGGCGTATCTTCGCGATCTGCTGGTCCACCAAGAGGCGACGGTGAGCTACCACTACCTCAAACCCGACACCGGCGAACCGGCCCGGAAGCTCTCCTATCTGACCTACCTCCCCGATCCGGGCTGGATTATCGGTGCGGGCTTTTATCTAGAGGATCTAGAGCCCATCTTGCAGGAGGAGGCGCAGAAGAGCCGTGGCTTTATTCTGCGCCACTCGCTTCTGATCGCGCTGGCCATTTTGGCGGCCACGGCGGTGGTGATCGCGCTCTATATCCGCACTTGGCGGCGGCTTCAGGGGCGCTTTTTGCAGTACGAGCAGCAGATCCAGGCCCAATCAAATCAGCTCCTGCAAAAAGAGCGGGCTCTAAACGAAAACGCCAAGATTGTCGCCACCGGCGAGATGCTGAAGATGGTTGCACACCACTGGCGTCAGCCGCTTAATGCTGTCTCGATTCTGATTCAGGATCTCGGCGATGCCCACCGCGCCGGTGAGCTCGATGGCGCCTACCTCAAGCGCTCCATCCAGAAGGCGATGCAGGTGATCGGGCAGATGTCCAGCACGATTGATAGCTTTCGACACTTCCTATCCGACACGAAAGAGGGCGTTATCGATCTGCGTGAGCTTACTGAGGATGCTATCGCACTGCTTCGTCCCGAGCTGGATGAGGCAGCGATCACGCTCACCCTCACGGCACCCGATGGGCCGCTGCGGGTGCGTGGATCCAGTGCACTTCTGGGCCGATCGCTCATCGGGCTGCTGATCAATGCGAAAGAGTCCATCGCCCCAGAGGGGCGTCAGGGCCGGATAACCGTCCGGCTCTTTAGGCGCATGGGGGCTGCGGTTGTCGAGATAGAGGACTCCGGGCCGGGTGTGCCCCCCGAGCTGATAGAGCAGATCTTTTTGCCCTACTTCAGCACAAAAGAGGCGGCCAAAAGCAGCGGCATAGGGCTCTATCTGACACGCCACACCGTCGAGTCCAGGATGAAGGGGCGACTGCGGTTTTTCAACACCCCCGGCCGCGTCAGGGTGCGAATGGTGCTGGCCGTTCTGTAACTCTCTGCGGATATGCTATACTAACCAGACTGATTTACTAGGGTTGTGACGCCCACTGAAAGGTCCGGATGCATAGTGGCGAACCTCTGGTTCCCTTGAGGCGGTATACGCTTCCTTTCTATATCCTTCTGGTGGCCTGGAGCGGGGTGATTGTGCTGATTGGCACCCTGCACTACCAGCAGAGCGTCAAAGGGGCCACCGAGCTGGCCCGTACTGAGGCGCGATCGAGCTATGAGCGGGATCTCGCCTACCGCCACTGGGCCGCGCGAGCCGGTGGCGTCTATCTACCCAGCGACTATATGGCCCCCAACCCCTATCTGGCCCATCTGCCCGAACGGGATATCACAACCCCCGCCGGTCAAACGCTCACCCTCGTTAATCCCGCCTACATGACCCGCACCGTCTATGAGCAGTCCGCCCGGAAGAACCACTTCTACGGCCGCATCACCGGCCTTGAGCCCATCAACCCCGATAACGCGCCCGATCACTGGGAGCGGGCCGCCCTTCAGGCTCTGCAGAGCTCTCAGACGGAGGTGAGTGAGCTTATCGAGCATCAGGGAAAGAGGCAGCTTCGCTACATGGGACCCTTACGGGCCGAGCCCGGCTGTCTGGGGTGTCACAATCCCAACCGTTATGAGGTGGGTGATCTAATTGGCGGCATCAGCGTCTCAGCACGGTGGTCGCCGTATCAAAAGGAGCTCACGCAGCAGCTGCAGCTTCTAGGGGGCGGCTATGGGGTGCTCTGGGTGCTGGGTGTACTGGGGCTTTTGGATATGCGCCGACGGGTTGTTCAGAGCCTCTCAGGCGAACGAGAAGCGCGCGAGCAGCTGGCCCAACGCGAACGGACACTCATCAGCCAGTCGCAGGTGGCTGCACTCGGGGAGATGACCAGCGCCATCGCCCACCACTGGCGTCAACCCCTCACCGTTATCTCCCTGATGGTTCAGGAGGCCAACGAAGCGTGGCGTAGCGGGGATCTGGATGAGAGATATATGGCCCGCACCACCCAGAAGGTCAAAGAGCTCACCACCGAACTCTCCGAAACGCTCACCCTTTTAGGGGGGATTCACACCCGCCGCGAGGATCTGCTCTTCTGCTCGGCAGCCGATCAGCTAGAGGCGGTCATCGAGCTGATGCGCCCGGAGCTGGCCAGTGAGCAGATCGCTCTTAGCCTCAAACGCCCCCCGCTGCCCTC
>PWVP01000156.1 GCA_003561815.1 Campylobacterota bacterium
CGTCTACACACGAACAGAGGTGGTTTGGTCAACCCAAAACTTGGGAATGCAGTTTTTAGTTATGCGTGGCAAGGTAAGGCTGGTGCCCCTTAAGGAATCGTCTT
The DNA here is from genome assembly GCA_003561815.1 of Campylobacterota bacterium. Taxonomy (GTDB): domain Bacteria; phylum Campylobacterota; class Campylobacteria; order Campylobacterales; family SZUA-545; genus CSSED11-302. The sequence continues at coordinate 105 of PWVP01000156.1, forward strand.
TGCTGCCAGGCAGCAAAAAGGTGCTGTTGCAACCGGGCGATTGGTTGGGTGATCTGCTAGAGTTGGCGGGTCATTGGCAGGCGATCGCTGCCAGCGCAGAGGTGCTTGTGGTGTGCTGGCCCTCTCTGGAGTGGTACCAGGTGGCCACCCCTACCTTAAGGGAGTTTTGGGAAACCACCCGCTGGCGGTACCAACCCTTCGACCCTAAACTGCCACATCCAGTGTCGGGCTATCCCTACTGCTTCCATCTCAATAGCGGAGCGGCCTGTTTGGCCATGGCCACAGAGTATTTGGGAGTCACGATCCCGCTCAAACAAATTCAGACCCATTTACGCAGCGAGGCCCCTGAAGCAGTGGCTAACGCTGCTGAAAAAATAGGTCTCCATACCCAGAAGGTGCTGGCAAGTTGGAAGTCTTTTGAAGATTTGGATATGCCGGTATTGCTGCACTGGCAACAGCGTCACTGGGTTTTGGTCTATGGAGTAGAGCGCGATCGCTTGATTCTAGCCGACCCCACCAACCCCCGCAAAACCTGTGAAAGCCTACCCAGAACACTGGTTGAAAACGCCTGGGATGGCCACCTGTGGCTAGTTCAAGCCCTGCCTAAGGCTGAAAAATTCAACCTAATGTGGTTTGTGCCCGCCGTTTGGCGCTACCGTCAGCTCTTTGGCGAGGTGCTAATTGCCTCGCTGGTGATTGAGCTACTGGGTCTGGCTACCCCATTGCTCACTCAAGTAATCATTGATAAGGCCATTCCTCAAAACAGCCTAACCAGCTTACAAGTAATGGTGATTGGTTTGTTTGGCATCGGCATCTTTGAAGCAGTGCTGGGCACTTTACGTATGTTTCTGTTTAGCCACACTGCTCGACGCCTCGACCTCAGTTTATCGTCCCAGTTGTTTCGTCACCTGGTGCATTTACCGCTGGCGTTTTTTGAAGCCCGCCGCACAGGCGACACCGTGGCCAATGTGCAAGAGCTAGAAAATATTCGTCAGTTTCTGACTGGCACAAGCTTGACGGTTGTGCTGGACGCTTTATTTGTGGTGGTGTATCTGGCCGTAATGGTGGCTTATAGTCCTCTGCTAACCCTGGCCAGTTTGGCAGTAGTCCCCCTCTTTGTGGTGCTAATTGTGGCTGCAACCCCCCTACTGCGGGACTGGTTGAACGAGTCCTTTAATCGCCGGGCCGACAGCCAATCGTTTTTGCTGGAAACCGTCACTGGCATCCACGCGGTGAAAGCTCACACCGCCCAGCGGCCCACCCGTGAACGTTGGGAAGGGCTGTTTGCCCGCTACGTTAACACTAGCTTCCGGGCGGACAACCTGGGCAATATCGATGGCCACATTGCTGAATTTCTCACCCATGTCTCTGAGATTTTGATTCTGTTTGTGGGAGCCAGACTGGTGATTCAGCAGCAGTTTACCATCGGCAGCCTAGTGGCCTTTCAGATGTTATCGGCTAAGGCCATTGGACCTATTCTGCGACTAGCCCAGCTGTGGGAAGACGTGCAGCGAGTACTCCTTTCGGTAAGCCGCATTGGCCTAATTCTAAACACCACCCCAGAAGAAACTGCCGAGGCGGGTTTGGTGCTGCCCCCACTACAGGGACAAATCACCTTTGAAAAGGTGAGCTTTCAATATCCGACATCGGAGGATCCGGTGCTGCGGGGGGTTTCCTTTGCCATAGAGCCCGGTATGTTTGTGGGCGTCGTGGGGCGCAGCGGTTCGGGGAAAAGCACTCTCTCAAAGCTCGTACAGCGGCTATATCAGCCCAACTCAGGCCGGGTGCAGGTGGACGGTATGGACATTAAAGGGGCAAATCTGACATCCCTGCGGCAACAAATTGGCGTGGTGCTGCAAGATGACTTTTTGTTCAACGGTACGGTACTAGAGAACATCACCTTTGGTAAGCCCGATGTCACTCTGGAGCAGGTCATCGAAGCGGCAAAAAATGCGATCGCCCACGACTTCATCATGGACTTGCCCCAGGGCTACGACACCCCCATCGGTGAACGGGGGACTGGGCTCTCTGGCGGGCAGCGTCAGCGGGTAGCCCTCGCCCGTATGTTTCTCTCCGACGCCCCAATTTTGATTTTGGACGAGGCCACCAGTGCCCTTGATGCTCAAACAGAGCGGCAGGTTCTCAAAAACCTGCACCGCTTTGCCCACAACCGCACCCTGCTGCTGCTGACCCACCGCTATTCCATGCTCAGAGCAGCGGACAAAATTTTGGTACTCGAAAAAGGTGCCCTAGCCGAACAAGGCACCCATACCGAACTGATGCAGGCCAACGGCATCTATGCCGTGCTCTACCAGCAACAGCAAGACGCCGAAGATCTTTGACTGCAAACCCGTCGGTCTAGAAGCCGGATTTCTATCCCAAGCTCCCCTAGTGCCTAACTAACTCTGGACACAGCCAAGACGCTTGCATTTAAGTTGCCTCTTGCTGACTACTCAGTAGAGTGCGCAGGCTATCAACCTTAATCATTCAAGCCCTTACCCAAGTTCGTTCACTTGACAAGGAGTTCAGCCATGACTCAGTCCCACAACTATACCCAATCGGCCCAAAAACACTGGCAAACTGGCTCCGATGCCGCTAGAACCGGTGCCCAATACGCTGGGGTGGGTTCCCCCTTTCAGCCACGCCACCAAAGTCGGGGTTTAACTACCCCCCGCCAGTCCTCGGCCTTACCTGCGGATTCACCGCTGGGTGGCCCCCAGGTGATGACCCTGCGAGATGCCGCTACTGCTACTGCAGGGCTCAATCATCAGCCCGGAGCTGGGTTGGCCAAACAGCAGAGCAACTGGCTAGCTCAAAAATTCCAGCAGGTGCAGCAGTATCTAGGGGGGGGCTCTACTGCCTTCCAGAGTCAGCCAGAAGGGCCACTGGTGGGCATTATTGACACCGGCTTTACCCCTGGTGAGCACGGTCACCAGATGCTCAAGACGATTCAGCAGGGCAATCCCGATGCCACCATCCTGCTAGCCGACAGTGTCGGTACGGGTACTTGGGCCAATGACCTGGTTCAGTTTGTCGATGTGGCCAAGGCCACTGGCCAATCGCGGGCCGTGGTAAACCTGAGCTTTGATCTCACCCAGAAAAACCCTGACGGTACCACCACCACTCGCAATGAACTCACCGCTTCAGAACGGGATGCGTTGCTGTATGCCCAGCAAAATGGAGTGCTGGTGGTGACCTCCGCAGGCAACAATGGGGGAGAAATGTCGGCCTTGGAGCAAGCCTCAGGGCGATCGGACAACCTGATTGTGGTGGGGGCTGCTGAGGGAGGCCAGCGAGCGGCCTACTCTAGCTACGGTGCTGGGCTCGACTTTTTGGTATCGATGGATCAAAAAGCTGCCGCTGGCACTTCCCAGGCGGCAGCAAAGATGACCCAAACCATTTCAAAGCTCTGGGCTGCTAACCCAAACCTGACTGCACAGCAAGTCGTGCAGGTACTAGAGGCATCGACTCAAAATCCTGAAACTCCCCATACTGAAACTCCCAGTTGGACGCCCACCAAGGGGTTAGGCATTGTCAACAAGCAAGCCGCGCTTCAGCTCAGCCAAGAACCTACAGCTGAGTTGCCCACAGTTTCGCAGAACTTCGGCCAAAGTGTGCTGAGGAACCAGGTCTGGCAAGGCGAAGGGGGAGCGATCGCGACTGAAAGCCCTAACTTACTTGGAAGACTGGCTTCTCAAGCCAATCAGCAAATTAGTCGAGTCCTAAGGAGACCAGGAGGTTCAAGCACGCCCAATAGAAAGCCCCCTCGGCCATTCCGTCCCTCACGTCCGAGACCTCGCCCCACGAGACCTCGCCCCATAAATTCCCGCCCTCGACCCTCATCACCCCGTCCCTCAC
>PWVP01000218.1 GCA_003561815.1 Campylobacterota bacterium
GGCTGCGATCCAGTAGCGCCTGGTAGGGCGTCCAGGGCACCATAATCGAAACCCCGCCGATAATATCCCCCACCGCATACCCCTGCGCGTGGTGACAGATGAGACAGTTCTGATTCGCCTGCATCGGCCCCATAAAGCGCAGATGCGGCGCCCCGTCATAGGTGGCCAGCTCCCAGAAGCTGCGTGCTGTGGCCTGCACCGCCTCCAGCGCCCGCGCCTCCCAGTGATCAGGGGCGTTCTCAGCCCGCAGCGGCTGAAGGCTGGTGAGCTTGCCTTTGATGCCGTACTGGGTTTCGGGCAGCTCATGCACCTGTCGGGTCATATAGGCGGGGTTGACCAGGGTCAGCTGCTGACCGTCGGTGGTGTTAACATCCCGGTGGGAAAGGTGGGCGAGATTGGGGTTGGGCGGGGTGCTCTCGCTGATGGGGACATAGACCCCGCCGTGGTGGGTGGCCCACTGGCGATAGGCGATATCTTTATGGTAGGCCGCTTTGGCCTCCTGGTGTGCCAGCGCTTGGCTGTTTTCGCTCTGGTGGTGCCACTCGCGCACCGCCAGCGCGATCAAAATCAGACTCCACGAAAAGGCCACCACGAGAAAGAGGGCCGCCACCCGGTGTCGACTCTGCATGTTGCAAACCCCTCTTTCTGCCAGGCCCCCCGGCCATCTGACTAGCCCACCTTAGCGCGCTAGACTATTTAGAACCTTACCGCATGGCCGCCAGCCACGCCTGACGCAGCCGGGCGTTTGTTTGGCAGCCGTGGCAGCGATCACAAAGCGCCTGATAGAACTCACCTGGCGCATTGGAGGTGTGATAGCAGTTGGCCTCCATCACTGCCATCACCTCCTCTGGCCGCTCTAGCACACTCTTTGTGAGCGTAAAACGCTCCTTTGGACAGCTCAGGCTCTTCTCTTTCGGCTCTGACATGGTGCGCTCCTTTTTAGTCGTCACACCCCTCCATCATGCGAGTATAGCACACCTTTAAAAAAGCTCCAGATCCCCCGCCTCATCCTCTTTGCCGCCACGAATCTCCAGTTGTGCCTGAAGTGCCGAACTTAAAAGGCTGCTATCAAGATAGTGGATATCGACTGTGCTCTGGGAGATAAAGAGGGTTTCGCGCCAGGTGCCCAGATCGAGCCGGATATTCTCCAGATAGCGCAGCAGCACCTGGTCTTTGCCCCCCTCCAGTTCGTGCGGCTGCAGCTCGCCCAAAAGAGCCGAGAGGGAGCCGATCGCATGGCCGAGCCCCTCAAACTCAAAGAGCTGGGCAATCACCCCGGCGTAGTGGGCCAGATGCTGCCCGATCGCCTGAAACTGCGCGCAGCGATCGCCGCTGGCATCATACTCGGCGATGCGATCAGCCAGCTCCTGCTCCGTCTCGCTCAGCTCATCGACCAGCTCACGCACCTCATCGCCCAGCTCGGCCACATAGGTGGCGGCATCGGTTTTGATCGCGTGGCTTTTGCGCAGGTGCGCCTCCTCCTCCAGAGTCAGTAGCGGCTTGTGTGTTTTCTGATCGCCTCCAGTCTGCGGCGCATCGGTTCGCGGCTCCTGTGGCTCCCGGCGCTGACGCAGCAGCAGATCCGCTAGCCGCTGGGCGTAGTTTTCCAGCTTGATCTTCTGATACTCGCTTAGGGTAATGTCAATCAACGAGTAAAGCCGCGAGCTCTGTCCGCTCTGCAGCGCCACCTCATGGATAAAGAGGCGAAAGATCCGCATCCCCTCTGCGCTCTTAAGATAGAGCTTGTTTTCACCCCTGGGGTCGTACGCTTTGAGCGAACAGAGGTAGCCGCTTTTGGCCAGCAGGAGATCCTCCAGGCTCAAATCGGCGCGCGTAAAGGCCCCTAGCCGATCGCTTCCTAGCAGCTTCACAAACGCATCGTTCATAAAGATGGGCTTCTCACCCGCCATCAGCACCGTCGCGATCGGCACGGCGCGCAGCACCGCCTCGGCAGCCGCTTCGGCGTTTTCGTTGATACGATCTTGAAGCTTGCGCTGCTGAAGCTCCCGGGCCATGGCGCGATCGCGCAGGGTGGAGGCGGCCACATAGAGCGCCTCTTTGAGCCGATCGAGATCGACCGGTTTGAGCAGGTAGCGATCCACCCCGATATCGATCGCATCGAGCAGATAGCTCTCATCGCTATGGGCGGTGGTGATGATCACAAAAGCGGCCGCATCGATCGCCTTAATCGCCTGCGTCATCGCCAGCCCATCCATCACCGGCATCCGAATATCGCTCACCACCAGATCGGGCCGTTTCTGGCTAAAGAGCCTGAGCCCCTCCTGACCGTTTTCGGCCACATAGACCTGACCAAAGAGTCGCCCCAGCTGCTTAGCCAGCGCATCACGCACCGGCGCCTCATCCTCCACATAAAGCACACTTCGATCCTGACAGAGCTTTTTAAGTTCGCCCATATCCACCATCTATCCATCGCCTCCTATCATCCATTTAGCGCCATTATGCCAGAGTTGTTTTAGTTTATGAACACTACAATGTCCGCTTAAGATTTCAAACAGAGCGAGTGTGGGCAGAGTGAGTATGTATGAGTAGCGCCTCTAAGGGCCATCTTCTTTCGACTGTTTTTCTTTTGCTTCTTGGGTGTTTGCCACTGCTGGCTAAGGAGAGTGTCACGATCGGGGTGCTCTCCTTTCGCCCCGAAGCGGAGACCTTAGCGCGCTGGCAGCCCACCGTCGATCACCTCAACCGCGAGATCGCAGACTACCGCTTTGAGATGGTGGCGATGAGCTACAGCGCGCTCAATGAGGCGGCCAAAACGGGCGCGATCGATCTGGTGCTGACCAACCCGAGCCACTATGTGCTTTTGATGCACCGCCACGGCGCGCAGCGGATGGTGACACTGATGGCTAAAGAGAACGGCATCGCCCTGACCGGATTTGGCGGGGTGATCGCCACGCGGGCTGAACGCGAGGATCTACGCACCCTCGAAGATCTCAAAGGCAAGCGCGTCGCCTCGGTGGGCCAGGAGTCGCTCGGTGGCTATCAGCTCCAGGCGGCACTGCTGATGGATCGCGGCATCCACCCCGCGCGGGATCTGCACTTTGCGTTTACCGATATGCCCCACGATCGGGCCATCGAGGCGCTTTTAGCCGATCGCGTCGATGCCGCCTTTTTCCGCACCGGCGTACTGGAGGCGATGACCGCTGAAGATCGGCTCGACCCCGAGGCGCTTAAGATCCTCAACCGCCAAGACGATGTCCGCTTCCCCTTTGAGCGCTCCACCCAACTGATGCCCGAGTGGCCCTTTGCCACCCTGAGCCACACCCCTGAGCCCCTGGCACGCCAGGTGGCCCTCACCCTGCTGGCCATGCCCGAGAGCAGCCTGGCGGCCAAAGCGGGCGGCTATATCGGCTGGAGTATCCCCGCTGATTATGAGCCGGTACGCCGCATCCTTGAGCAGCTGGGGCTTCCCCCCTATACGCCCGCTGGCATCCTCTCACCCGCTGAGATTGTTCAGGCCTATAAAACCGAGCTCTTTATCATCGCGCTGGCACTGCTGGCGATCATGGCCCTACTGCTGCACAACCGCCACCGCATCGAAAAGGAGCGCCGCCGACTGCAGACCATCTACGAGACGATGGATGCCGGACTCTATGTGATGGATGCCGACGGCATCATCACCCACACCAACCCCGCCGCCAGCCGGATGCTCGGCTTCGCGCCCGGGGAGATGATCGGTCAGATAGCGCACGACCTCTTTCATGCCCACGCCTTTAACGACCACCTCCCCATCGATCGCTGCCCCATCTTTAGAACCATCCAGAGTGGCAAACCCTACAGCGGTGATGAGATCTTTCGCCACAAAGATGGCCACTACTTCACCGCCCGGGTCTTTAGCCGCCCCTTTATTGAGGCTGGCCGCGCCCGCGGATCGGTTACCACCTTTGAGGATATCACCGCCGAGGAGCGCGCGCAGCAGGAGATCCGTGAGCAC
>PWVP01000246.1 GCA_003561815.1 Campylobacterota bacterium
TGCGCGTCGTTACCCGATCGGGGGTGTAGGTGGCGTTGACATCCCCAAAGAGTTCGCGCACCCCTTGAGCGGGCGCGCCCGGCTGAGCAACCGGTGCCGACTCCTCGGCCCTAGGGGTCTGCAGATGCACATCCTCCAGCACCAGATCGACCGATACACTCTCCACTATAGCGGGTCGTATGATGGGTGGCACATAGAGCATCGAGACAATCAGGGTAAAAAAAAGCGTCAAGGCGCCCAGTAGGGCAATGGTGCCCGAGAGGAGAAACCAGCCACCCTTAGTCTCGTCCATCACTGCCTCCGGATCGGCAGCCGAAGCTACCCATCGCTCACCAATGCGATCTCACTAAAGCGTGCCGCCTTAACGCTGCGGAGAATAAACATCACATCAGCATAGCTCAGCCGCTCATCGGCGTGGATGAGCACCTTGTGATTGCGCTCAGGGAACTGATTGGCATAGAGCAGGAAGCTGTCAGCAAAGGCGTCAAACTCAAACTGCCGCTTGCCCACGAAGATCTGGCGATTCTCATCGACACGAATATCGATGGAGGGCTGCTCGCCCACCGGCGCCTGCTGCGATCCGGTGGGCACGCGGATGCTCTCCTCATAGAGAACTATCGGCGTCGTCAGCATCAATACCGCCACCAGCACCAGCATCACATCCACCAACGGGGTGACATTGAGTTCCGGCTTCTCGTCCCAGTTCATGCCGAGCCTTTCGGCGCTAAGCGCGCGAAGAGATGAGATCGATCTGGATCTGAATGTAGCTGGTCAACTCATACGCCTTGCGTTTTAGCAGCAGGTGCGCCCAGTAGGCCGGTATCGCCACCACAATCCCCATGGCGGTCACCACCAGTGCCTCACTGATCGCAGGGGCGACAATCGAGAGGGTCACCCCATCGGTAAAACCGGCAAAGGCCTGCAAAACCCCCACCACGGTCCCGAAGAGGCCGACAAAGGGCGAAGTGGAGGCGATAGCCGAAAGAGGGGCCAACCCGGCGGTCGCCTCTTTTTGTGCCGAGGAGAGGCAGGCGTGAAGCAGCGAGGGGTGTGCGCCACTTTTGGCACAGGGGTAAAGAGCGCAGCCAACCGAGAGTTTATCATCGCCAGCAAGCAGTCGTTGCGCCGTATCGCGCTCTTTGGCGATCCAGCCGCGCAGAAAGAAGTAGCGGTAGAGATAGATCCAAGCGATCGCTACGGTGTAGAGAAAGAGCCAGACCGTCACCACGATGGCGACGGTGCTCCCCTCCTGAAACCACTGAAGGAAGGTCTCCACGCTTTTAGAGAAGGGTTCTTGCAGAGGCCTCTATACGGGCCTCGACTGTAGAGAGTAGCACACTGGAGTCCTGAGCATCGCGCAGCAGCTGCTTGGCTGCATCGAGCGCTTTGCCCACTTCACTCTCGCTGGAGCCGCGGATCGCCACAGCGCCATCGACCAGGACAATCACCCGATCGCCAGCAATCTGAGCATAGCCCCAGTCTATCGCGATACTCTCATCCTCTTTGCCCTCACGGACAATATCGATCACACCCGCAGCCAACAGCGACACGACAGAGGCGTGTCCGGGCAGAACCCCGAACTCGCCGTCACTGCCCGGAAGCGTGATGGTCTCCACCTCGCCGGAGAAGACCCGGCCCATGGGTGTGATCACTTCAAGATTTAGCGTACCCATCATCGCTCCTTAGCCCTCTTTGGCTTTGAGTTTTTCCGCTTTTTCCAGAACTTCATCGATGCCGGCCACCATATAGAAGGCCGCCTCGGGCAGATCGTCGTGCTTACCGTCTAGAACCTCTTTAAAGGCCTGAATGGTGTCGCTGAGGGCAACATACTTACCCGGTGAACCGGTGAACACCTCAGCGACGAAGAAGGGCTGAGAAAGCAGTCGCTCAATCTTCCGTGCACGGGCAACGGTCAGCTTATCATCTTCGCTCAGCTCATCCATACCCAAAATCGCAATAATATCCTGCAGATCACGGTACTTCTGCAGAGTCTTCTGCACACCACGGGCTACATTGTAGTGCTCTTCACCCACAATCTGCGGATCGAGCAGACGGCTGGAAGAGGCGAGCGGATCGACCGCAGGGTAGATCCCCTTCTCGGCGATACGACGCTCAAGAACCGTGGTCGCATCCAGGTGACTAAAGACCGAAGCGGGTGCCGGATCGGTCAGGTCATCAGCCGGTACATAGACCGCCTGTACTGAGGTGATCGAGCCCTTCTTGGTGGAGGTGATGCGCTCTTGCAGAAGACCCATCTCCCGCGCCAGTGTCGGCTGGTAGCCCACCGCTGAGGGGATACGGCCCAAAAGAGCGGACATCTCAGAGCCCGCCTGAGCGTAACGGAAGATGTTGTCCACAAACATCAGAACATCCAGACCCATCACATCCCGGAAGTACTCCGCCATGGTCAGGCCGGTCAGTGCAATCCGGTTCCGTGCGCCCGGAGGCTCGTTCATCTGGCCGTAACAGAGGGCCACTTTCTCCAGAACATTGGAGTCTTTCATCTCGTGGTAGAGGTCGTTACCCTCACGGGTTCGCTCACCCACCCCGGCAAAGACCGAGTAGCCGCTGTACTTATAGGCAACATTGTGGATCAGCTCCATAATGATCACCGTTTTGCCCACACCAGCGCCCCCAAAGAGGCCCACTTTACCACCCTTCGGGTAGGGGGCGAGCAGATCGACCACTTTAATACCGGTCTCAAACATCTCGGTTTTAGTGCCCTGCTCCTCAAAGCTCGGCGGATCGCGGTGAATAGGCCAGCGCTTCTCAACCTTGACCTCACCCGCTTCGTCGATCGCCTTACCGGTCACATCAAAGATGCGGCCCAAAACCGCCTCACCAACCGGTACACTGATAGCCGCGCCGGTCGCTTTAACCTCTGCGCCGCGCACCAGACCGTTGGTGCCATCCATAGCGATAGCGCGTGCACGCATATCACCCAGGTGCATTGCCACCTCACAGACGAGGGTTGTTGTCTCCTCGCCCCGTTTAATCTCAATCTCAAGTGCTTCGTTGATCTCGGGCAGGTAGTCCTCAAACGCCACATCGACTACCGGGCCGGTGATCTGAATTACTTCACCGATTTTGCCAGCCATTCAACTTCCTTTCGTTATTTCATTGCTTCTGCGCCAGAGACGATCTCGGAGAGTTCCGTGGTGATCGCCTCTTGACGGGCTTTGTTGTACTGGAGCGACAGTGCGCTTGCCAGATCCTTCGCATTTTTGGTTGCATTTTCCATCGCCTGCATCCGCGCACTGTGCTCGGCTGCCAGGGAGTCGACGAGCGCATAGTAGAGGTTAAACTCCACATACTTCTCCACCAGCGAGTCGAGAATCGTCTCATCATCGGAGGGCTCAAACTCAATCAGCGAGCCATCCTCGATGGGTGCCACACGGGAGACATCGACGGGCAGAAGAACCACCTCGCGCTTCTCCTGGGCAATCATGCTCTTAAAGCCGTTATAGACCAGAACCACCTCGTCGGTGAGGCCTTTCATATAGTCTGCCACCGATCGGGCGATATGCTCTTTGGCCTGCTCGTAGGAGGGGGCGGCACTCAGTCCAACCGTCTCATCGTAGAGCTCGACTCCGTTAAACTTAAAGTAGGTGATGCCCTTCTTCCCGATACCGCGAAGGCGAACCTTGACCTTGTCCTCTTTGTAGGCCTCGAGCTTTTGGCTCACCGCTTTAATGGTGCGGTAGTTAAAGCCGCCACAAAGGCCTTTATCGGCTGTGACAAAGATCAGATCCGCTTTTTTGACCTCACCCGGCTTAGGCTGGGTAAAGTAGCGGCTCTCAATGCCCCCCACACGAAACGCCTCAATCTGGCGTGCGATGGTGGAGAGCATCTCGTTGAGTTTTTCAGAGTAGGCCCGAGACTGTGTTGCGATCTCTTCGGCGCGCTTGAGCTTCACCGTAGAGACCAGCTTCATAGCA
>PWVP01000026.1 GCA_003561815.1 Campylobacterota bacterium
CTTAGGGCCAAAAGCGCCTCCTGGGCAGCCGCCATAAAGACCGGAAGCTGCACAATCAGCTCCCGGCTCAGCTCTGTCTGGGCCTCAAACACCTGATGGTTTGAGCGCAGTGCCGACTCCAGCTTCAGCTCGCCAAAGATCGCCTCCAAAGAGTCGAGCACATAGAAACTGCTCTTTTCAAGCACCCTTAAAGCCGCCGGCTCAAACCGGCTCTCATCCACCCCGATCAGCGCAATCGCTGCACCCGCCTCGCGACTCTCTTTGGCCAGCTCGTAGAGGTAGTAAGCGCCCCGGGCATTCAGGATCTGCACCCCGCTTAGATCAAACACAAAGAGCCGGTAGCCCCACTTGACCCGCTCCAGATGGGCCTGGCGCTTGAAAGTACCGTTGCTGTTCTCATCCACCGCGCCGCGAAAGGTGTAGATAAAAAGATGGCGGTGATAGCTTACGCCCACGCTCTTGGTCATACCACCAAAGGCGCTGCTGATCACCTGCTGTTCGTAGGCGCTTTTTGAGTGTAACCGCTTCTCAAAATCGCTGCGGTTCATCGCCGAGATGGCCGAGTACCCTTTTGAGATAAGATCGGAGACCATGTCGGTTTTGTTCTCACGATCCTCGTCATAGACCAGAATCAAGGCGCTCTTTCGCATCCGCGAAACCCCCACCCCCAGCTCGGCGATTTTGAAGTTCTTATAGAGAAAAACCGCCCGCTTTTGTGTCAGGTGGCGCAGCGCTTTGTACTGCTTAGGCGAGTAGTCACAAAACCCGGTGCTAATGCGCAGCTGCCTCTGGATCCGATCGAGCCACTCGACGATCTGCAAAAGGGCGGAGGCGTCCACCGACGCAATCTGTTTGAATGAAAAAAGAACCGCCTTAACCCGCAGACTCCGCAGAATCGATCGATGCTGCTGCATCACCTCAATAAAGTTGTTGGCGATCGAAGCGTCCAGGTTGCCATCCAGACGGTAGACCGCGATCTCATTCTCGATCGTCGGCTTCATGACCACTTTTGCCATCTCTCTCCTGCATGGCCCCCCGAAAGATGAGAAGTTTAGCAACTCTTTAATGGCGATTGGATTAACCCTCCGATCGCCGGCTGCAAGGATGGGTGTGATAGAATCAGTCACAATCGGGGTGACTCGATCACCTATAGAACCCATCACAGAAGGAAAAACATGGCTATTGAGAACAACACCGTTGTCTCCATCGAGTACGAGGTAAAAGAGGCCGAAAGCGGCGAAGTGGTTGACTCCAACAAAGGGGGCGCACCGCTGGAGTTTATCATGGGGCAGGGGCAGATTATTCCCGGCCTGGAGAAGCATATCGCCCAGATGAACGAGGGGGAGAGCAAAAGCGTCGAGGTGTCCGCGGAGGAGGCGTACGGCCCCTATGACGATCAGGCGGTTCAGCCCCACGATAAAGAGCAGTTTTCTGGCATCGATCTGCAAGAGGGGATGACCCTTTATGGACAGTCTGAGCAGGGCCAGACCGTGCAGGTAACCGTCAAGTCACTTGAGGGCGATCAGGTGCTGATTGACTACAACCACCCCCTGGCGGGAAAGGCGCTCGCGTTTGATCTGACCATCTCCAGTGCCCGCGCTGCAACCGATGAGGAGATCCAAAGCGGTGTTGTGGGCGGTGCCGGTGGCTGCTGCGGCGGTGGCGGGGATGCCTGCTGCGGCGAGCACAAGTAGCCGCTTTTTTTCAGGCTGAATGCCACAGAGCTAGTCGATGAACCTCACCCTCTCGGCCATCTGCGATAACGGCAGCTACCTTATCACCCCTGAGGCGACGCTCAAAGAGGCGATCGGCCTTATGCGGGGCAACGGCAAGGGGGCTGTGGTCATCGCAGAGGGGAGTGCGATTCGGGGGATTCTCACCGAGCGGGATGTGGTCTCTCTCGCCTCTTCGGGGGTGGAGCTAGATGAGCGCATCCTGGGCCACATCACCCCTTCGGTGGTGCGGGTACAGGCCAACCGCTCCCTGCTTCATGCGCTCATCATCATGACCGAGCACGACATCCGGCGGCTGGTGGTAACCGATGAGAAGGGGGGCTTCTTAGGGCTCGTCACCCAGCAGGATCTGCTCAAACACATCGAAGATGACGCCTACCGATCCAACCTCAAAATCCGCCATATCCAGGAGCGGGTCAAGCGGGTCATCCACATGGCCCCGCACGAGAGCACCCGCCAGGCACTCAAGCTGATGACCGAGAACAGCATCAGCGCCGTTCCGGTGTTTGATCGCAACAAGGCGGTCGGCATCATCAGCGAGCGTGATGTGCTCAACCTGATGGCCAAATCGAGCGATCTGGGCCGCCCGGTGCGCGACTACATGGCCAGCCCGGTGGTCTCGGTGGATACCGACTTTCTGGTGCTGGATGTGGTCAAGCTGATGAACACCCGCAACATCCGGCGGGTCTTGATCACCGATAAAGCGGGGGTCTGTCTAGGGATCGTCACCCAAAAGGACATCCTGAAAAACTTCGAAAACGACTACAAAAGTCTGCTCGCGCGCAAACTCAAACACACCAAGGATGTGCTCAACCTTCTGCCGGAGATGATTCTGGAGATTCTTGACGATAAGGATTCGCAGCTGATCGTCTGGGCCAATCGGCGCTGTCTGGACTTTTTCGGTCAGGAGATGACCGATACCGCTATCGAGGAGCTCCTGCCTAAAAGCGACTGGCTGCCCCTCTATGTGCAGATCATGGATAAAGGGCGCATCGAGCGGGTCAAGATTCCCCACAAAAACCACACGCTTGAGGTCTCGGGATTCTACCTGCGGAGCGAAGGGGGGAGTGAGCGGGGACGCATCAAACTGATTCTTCGCGACATCACCGAGAGCGAAGAGCAGAAAAAGAGCATCAAAAACGAGCTGGACACCTATCTTCGGGTCATCAACTCCACAGCGGATATGATTCTGCTCTACGGTGCCTACGACGGCAGGATCAAAATCGCCAACGAGTCTGCGCTCAAGATTCTGGGGCTGGGTCGTCAGGAGATTCAGCGCTGGAGCATCTACGATATTGTCACCGAGGAGAAGAGCTTTCTTGATGAGAAGATCGCCGATATCGTTAAAGAGGATAAGGTTATCAAGGGGGTGCGCCACTACCGCAAAGCCGGCGGTGAGACCTTCCCGGTGGAGGTGACCGCTACGAAGGTGATCTTAGAGAACAGCATCTACATTCTAGTGGTCGCTCGCGATATCTCCGAAAAGATCGCCATGGAGGAGATTATCCAGCGGCGCAATGAGGAGCTGACCCTCTTTCATAACTTTATCAACAGCCTCAACCGCTCCGGCAGCATCGAGGAGGCGTATGAGGTACTCACCTTCTACATCAAGCATATCGGACTGGATGCGGTACACACCTACAAGATCAACCCCTCCTTAACCCGCATTAGCGAGAGCCATGTCAACCAGGAGGAGGAGCTCTGGCGAGATGACTGCCTTAGCAGTGATGTGAGCCGCTGCAAGGTGGTTCTCTCGGGTACCCACTTTATCAAAAACAGCTGTAAGGAGTTTGGCTGCCCGCTCGCCCACATGGATGATCGGGTCAAATCCTATATGTGTCTGAATGTCTACTCCTCGGGCAAGCTGATCGCCATCGTCTCGCTGCTCTCGCATAAAGAGCACTTTTTCGATCAGGAGGTGACCCGATTTTTAGGGGATCTCTTCAACGCCTTTAGTCTGCTCATCTCCAATCTGCGCCTGATTGAGATCAACCGGGAGCTCTCCATCCGCGATCCGCTCACCAATCTCTACAACCGCCGGTTTTTAGGGGAGTATCTGGAAAAGGAGATCGAAAAGACCCGCCGCAGCGGTGTCCCCCTCTCAGTGATCATGATCGATCTGGATGACTTCAAGCAGCTCAACGATCGCTACGGCCATGAGGTGGGCGATCTGGCGCTCAAGGTGGTCGCCGGCGTCATCGATAAAGCGATTCGCAAAGGGGATATCGCTGCGCGCTTTGGCGGCGAGGAGTTTCTGCTGGTGCTGCCTGAGAGCGCCAAAGAGGGAGCCACTCAGCTGGCTGAACGCATCCGCAGCAGTTTAGAGCGCGCGCCCATCACCACCGCTAAAGGGGGGCGTCTTTACATCACCGCCAGCTTTGGGGTCGCCTCCTTTTTAGAGGATGAGACCGGCGATGCGCAGCGGCTGATTCAGATCGCAGATAACCGCCTCTATGAGGCGAAGCACGGCGGCAAAAACGCGATTATCAACGGCTGAGCGCTTCGGGCTGGATTACTGCTCCATTCGGATGCCAATCACCCGCAGACTCCCCTCGCTGTTTCCAATCTGGCGCTCCACCAGCTCGAAGCGGGGCAGATCCCAGCCACTCTCCTCCCCTCCGGGAATTAGCTCAATGCGCTCAAGGGTCTGTTGGCGATACAGATACCGCTCTGTGCGCAGATAGCGGCGCAGGCCATCGTGATCGATGTCGTACTCCGAGGCGATAAGCTGCTCAAGGGTGCGCTCCATATTGTGGTGATCGCTGCTGCCGTGGCGCGTGGCGACACTTAGGGGGCCTAAAAGCGCCTCCCGATCGGAGAGTGCGCCGCTGATGCGACTGCTCTGAAGCCCCAGATTAAAGACAGCCATCGCCGCCACCGAGAGAATCGCCACCGCCACAATCACCTCTATCAGCGTAAAACCGCGCCGCATCCACTACCCCTTAATGCCGATGCGAATCGCCTCGTCCATACTGGTGGCCCCCTCCAGGATGAGGCTTTTGAGCTGATCTTGGAGGCTGCGCATCCCCCGCTTAATCGCCGCCTCGCGGATCACCGAATCCTCGATGCTCTCCTTAAAGAGCGCCACCATCTCCTCATCGGGGACAAAGAGCTCCCCGATCGCACGGCGCCCCCGATAGCCGGTGTGGTTACACGCCGGGCACCCCACCGCTTTGTAGATAATCGCCTCGCCAGGGAGGCTGTAATCAAACGCATACTCTTCAGCCAGCTCATCTTCGACTTTGCAGCTCTCACAGAGCTTGCGCACCAGCCGCTGGGCCAGCACACCCAAAAGGGCCGAGGAGACCAGATAGCGCTCCACCCCCATATCCACCAGTCTGGTGATTGCGCCGGTGGCGGTGTTGGTGTGCAGTGTGGAGAAGACCAGGTGGCCCGTCAAAGCCGCCTGGATCGCGATCGAAGCGGTCTCGCCATCGCGAATCTCGCCGATCATGATCACATCGGGATCCTGACGCAGAATCGAGCGCAGCCCGGCGGCGAAGGTGAGGCCCACCTTCGGATTGGCCTGGATCTGGTTGATATTGTCCGCTTTGTACTCCACCGGATCCTCGACGGTGATGATGTTCTTCTGCGGTGAAGCGACCTGCTGCAAAAAGCTGTGTAGCGTGGTGGATTTACCGCTGCCGGTGGGGCCGGTCACCAAAATGATGCCGTGGCTATGCTCCAGCAGCTTGCCCAGATCGCCAATCAACCCCGCTTCAAAGCCCAGCTCCTGCATATGGGGAATCTCCTCTGACTCCATCAAAATCCGCATCACCACCCGCTCGCCGTAGTAGGAGGGCAGCACCGAGACCCGCACATCCAGCGCCCGTCCGGCGATGCGCACCTGGGTGCGGCCATCCTGAGAGATCCGCTTTTCGGAGATGTCGAGGTTGGAGATCACTTTGATCCGGCTGACCACCAGGTGGATGATCTTGAGATCGAGATCCACATACTTTACCAGCGCCCCGTCGATACGAAAACGGACCTCCCCTTTGAGTTCATGGGATTCGATATGGATATCACTCGCCCCGCGCTTGATCGCCTGATAAAAAAGCCCGTTGACGAACTTAATGATCGGTGCCGCCTCTTCGCTGCTGAGCAGATCGGCTTTGTTCCGCAGAAACTCCGCTAACGAGAAGCCCTCCTCATCCTCACCAACCCCGGCGATCCCCCCCTTCTCATCGCCCAGATCGCTTAGCGCACTCTCGGTTCGCTTCTCTAAAAACCGGTTTAAGAGCCGCTCGAAGGAGTCCTGATCGAGTAGCACGATCGGATAGTTCAGTCGGATGCGGCTTAAAAAGGCGAGCGATTGGCCCAGATAGCTTTCGCTGAGGCAGATGCTCGCCTCCCCCTCGATCTCGCTAAAGAGCACCCAATATTTGATGGCGAGGGCTAAATCCACCCCCTCAGGCTCAAAGGGCTCCAGCGAGGGGTGGCTTAGCTGGCGAAAACCAAAGGGCGCGCCTTCGCTGCTCACGGCTTCTCCTGCTCGACGGTCTGGATAATCTCCTGAACATAGTGCCGGCGAATCGCCTCCAGTCTGGAGAGGCGCTCGCGCAGATCGGAGAGATCTTCGCTGCGCTCAACGATATAGGGGGTGACGATCACCACCAGACTGGTGCGATTGACCCCCTCCTGGTTGTTTCGAAAGAGGCGGCCGAGAAAGGGGATAGCCGAGATGTAGGGGATACGCGTCTCGTTGCTATACTCCTCGCTTTTGACCAGACCCCCTAAGATGACCGGTTCGCCATCATTGACGATAGCGTGGGTGTTGACCCGGCGTTTGGTGGTGGTGGGGCGATCGCCCCCCTCTGCACCGGCCACCCCCTCCAGCTGCGCATCGATCGAGAGGGCAACACGGTTGTTGGTCGAAAGGCGGGGGCGAACCGTCAGGGTCAGACCGATATCCTGCCGGGCGTAGTTGCGCGTGGGGATGCCGCCGGTGGTGGTGGTCTCAGAGGTGAGAATCGATCGGGTCTCGCCCACATAGATGGTGGACTCACGGTTGTTGACACAGAGGATCGAGGGCTCAGAGAGCACCTCGGCCCCATTGCCCCGGGCCAGAAGGTTAAGCCCCACACCAACCGCCAGTGCCGATCGGGTGGGCAGCTGCCCCCCCTCAGGCTGCATCTGGCTCAACATCGCCGCGCGCGCTTCGTTAGGGACCGAGCCGGTGAGGTTGGTGCCCAGGGTGTAGAGGCCATTAGAGTTGGCCATCGCCCCCTCCACGCCATAGGTCAGGCCGATCTGTTCGGCCACCCCTTCGATAATCTCCACAATCGTCGCCTGCACATAGACCTGCTGCCGGGGCATATCAAGAGACTGGACAATCTCGGCGATATTGTCCAGATCGTCGCTAATGCCCACGGCGATAAGCACATTCATCTCCTCATCGGAGCTGATGGTGGGGCGCTGACTGGACTCCTCAGCGCGGCTGGTCTTCTCGGCAATCGAGCTGACAATCTGCGCCAGCTCGGAGGCTTCGGAGTTTTGCAGTGGAATCACCCGCACCCCCGGCGCGGCGCGATCGTCCTGCGTATCAAGCCGCTGGGCGATCTCTTTAATCAGCCCCAGATGGTGGGGTCGGCCGGTGACGATCAGTGCGTTGGAGGCGTCATCTTTTAAAATCTGCACCTCATTATCGACCACCCGCTGATTGAGCACCCCCCGGACCACCTGCTGCACCAGCGGCAGAACCGATGAGACCTTCACATGCTCGATGGGGATAAACTCCACCGTCACGCTGCGGCGATCGACGATGCGATCGACCACGCTCTGGACGGTGCGGATGTTGGCCGGATAGTCGGAGATGACCATTGTGTTGGACTCTTTCATCGTCACCAGCTTCGCCGCCGGAGAGAGCAGATGGCGGATCTTCTGCACGACGATATCGACATTCTCCTCCTCCAGCCGGATCGGGTGGGTCACCATCAAAGCCCCCCGACCCGGATCGCCCACCACCGGGACATTCTCCTGGGCCGCCTCAGCCAGACGCACCACCTTCAGGTAACTCCCCTCCTCCACGATGGTCATGCCACGGGTTGAGAGGATGCTCACCGCCAATTGAAGCATCTCATCCTTATAGACCGGACCGTGACTGACGAAATCCACATTCCCCGAGACCCGCTGGGTCAGCAGAATATTGCGATCGAGGATTCGAGAGGTCATCTTCAAAAAATCCTCGATACTCAGATCGGTAAAGTTGATCTCCACCTTATCCCGCGCCTCCAGCGTGACGGGCAGTGTGACAGCCAGCAAGGCCACTAAAATCAGGCTAACGAATCTCATATTCCAACTCTCTTATCTGGTTGTTTCGTTCAATCACGAGTCTAAAGGACTCCATTCTATCGATCTCTGCATAAAGGCGAAGCGCCGCCGCGTAGCCATCCAGGCGGATGCCGTTGGCCTCTTTGAGCACATCGCCCGCCTGCAGCCCCAACTGCTCAAAGACCGATCCGTTGGCCACGAAGGTGACGCGAAACTCTTTAAAGTCGCCGTTCTCCGTCACCGGCAAAATGCCGATATTGTCCCAGATAAGCCGCGCATCCTGACGGTAGCGCTCAATCTCATCGCGGGGGACATTGCGCATCAGCTGGGGGGTGTCAGCACTGGCACTGCGCCCGCGCGCCGCGCTCTGGCGGGTCTGTGCCGGTCTGACCTGCGCCTCTGCGCCCACCTCTTTGAGTTTTAGCTCATACTGGCGCCCCTGACGCTCAAAGAGGGCGCGGCGCGCCTCCACCCGCTTGAGGGTGTAGCCCTGAAAACTCTCGCCGTGATCGATAAAGTGGACATTGCGCCCCTCCTGCACCACCACGAAGCCGGTGCCATCGGGCTTGGCGTAGATCCCTTTCACCTCCAGGGCGGTGAGCTGATAGACCTGCGTGGGCTCGGGTTCGGGTGCCTTTTCGCGGGGGGCATCCTCGATGGCAAAGGCGCGATCAAAGGGGTAGTTGCGGTAGTAGTTAACCGGCTCGCTGTGGGGCTTCTCAAGCGATTCGCCGGGCAGAAAGAGCCGCGCGATCGCCGCGCTAAGATGGAGCGTCGCCGCGATAAAGGCGAGCACCATCAGCCGCTTCATCCAAGGGCTTTGGGGGTTGAACTTAGAAAGCCAGTTCATAGACAAACCCCTCCTCGCTCCGCTGCATCTGGTTAAAGAGCTGGCGGTAGCGGCTCTGAATCTCGCCGGGTGCCTCCAGGGTAATCGAGAGGTTGCGATCAAGCAGGTTCACCTCCCCCTTGGCCTGCCCAAAGGCGCCGCTCGCCTCCAAAAAGATCCGGTGGGGCATCAGCAGGGTGTGGGTGATGGCCAGATGCTCCACCTCTGCCGGCAGGATGGATCCCAGATCGCTGCTTAGCGAAAAGGGGGCCATCTCAAAGCGGTTGTACCCCAACATCAGCCAGAGGGTGGTCTGATTGAGATCCGCGATCGCCATATCACCGTAGCGAAGGTGGCCGCCACTCAGGCGCAGCCCCAGCCCCAGATCGCGCACCCTCTCCCCGGTGATACTCACCCCCAAAGGCGCAAGGTGGCGCTCGGCGAGGAAGTAGAGCTCCTTTTTAGGCAGAAACACCACGATCAGCAGCAGCACAACCACCACCCACGCAAGCGCCATCACAATGCGTCTCATGGTGCGATCTCCAGTTTGACGAAGACGCGGCTCTTCTCCTGGCGCTCAATCTCCAGCTGTCGTAGCGGTATGGGTGACTGAAGCAGGGGACGCAGCAAACCGTTAAGCGCCGAGGCGTCCAGATCGTTTAGCTCCGCACGGATTCCGTCGCCATCTTTGACCGTGCGCCCGGCTTCGGTGTAGCGCTCAGAGGCGAGCAGCCGCTCAATCCGGTTGCGCGCCGCGCGGTTTTGTTCCCAGTCGCGGCGAAGCTGAGCGATCTGCTCAACCCGCTGCTGGGTCTCATAAAAGCGCTCCTGGGCCTGGTGGGCCTGGTGCTGGGCGCTTTGAGCACCGATCCAGAGAGTCAGCGTCACCGCCGCCATCGCCGCTAAAATCCAGGTGAAATTAACCCTTACCACTGCAGTCGCACCTCCAGCACTCCATCGCGCGCGCGCACCTGCGCCCCCTCAAGCCGCTCACTCAGCCTGGATCCAAGTGCCGCCTCTTGAGACCCATCCAGCCCCTCAAAGCTGGCCCTTAGCTCGCCGCTTTCGATGCTCAGACTCTGGATATGCGCCCCCTCTAAGGGGGTGGCCAGCAGTGTTGTGAGGTGATCGCGCAAGGCCATCTGCTCGGTGTGGATCCCCTGTAGCTGCCGCTCGATGGCGGCGAGCTGGATATTGGTAGCCGGAAGGCGTGCTTCGCTGAGCAGATCGGCGCGTTTTTGCTCAAAGGCGCTGATCTGAGAAGCCGCCTGATACCAGCTGATCGCCTGAGCGGTTGCCACCAGCAGGAGCAGTGAGGCGGCCACAGCAAAATGGCCACGGCTCACCCCCGCTGAGTGAACCCGGCCCAGGCGCGCCGATGGACCCTGAGCACTTAGCGCACCGGGCTCGTCAGGCGCCTGGGGTAGATAGGCCAGGGGGAGCGAAACACAGATCCCATCCACAAACCCAAGCGCACTCGTCTCGCTCACCCGCAGAGGGGGTGCCTGGGGATCCAGCGCGGCCTGCGCGAAGTAGAGGCGATCGATGCGCTCAGGCGCAAGCCCCTGCTCGGCCAGCTCTTTAGCCACAGCATCGAGATCGAGGGCAAAAACGCCGTAGTGGCCATCACGCTCCTGATGGGCGAAGTAGCGGTAGCTCCCCCCCTCTGGCAACCACCCAAAAAAGAGTGACGGAGCGATCTTGCGCGCTGCGCGGGCGGACTTGAGGGGGATGTCGCTGCGGCGGTACCAGTAGTAGGCGGGCGAAAGGATGAGCGAGAGCCGATCGCCTGAAGCGTCATAGCGGCAGTCAGGGTGCGCGATCACAACCGGCGTCCTGGAGCGAAGCGCCCCCTGAATCGCCGTTCCCACACGCATGGCTGCGGTTTTAATCGCCGCGCTATCGAGTCGTTTAAACACCTCTTTCAACCTCGCTCAACCTTACCACAAACTCCCCCTCCACTAGGGGGGTGATTTTATCCAAAAGCAGCTCAAGGGGCGATTGAAAACTCCAGCAATTGCTGCCGATCGATATCAAAGGCGAAGTGGTAGGTGTGCGAGAGCGGGCCACTCTGCCAGAGCACACGGCACGCCATCATCGGATTGTAGCCGGTGTGGACATTGAAGTGGTGCACCGAAAGGTTGCTCTCCTGTGAGAGCGCCATCATCTCTTCACGCGAGCCAAAGAGGGGCTCCTCTGCCTCACAGATTCTCGGATCGTCCCAAAAGGCGATCGCGCACGCCTCGGGCTGGAGATGGTCAAAGTCAAGCCGCGTGGTGGCGTCACTGAAGCTCAAAAACCGCTCCCAGGGGATCTCAAGCGCCTGCTCGTCGTGGCTTAAAAGCGCGTAGTCGCGCACCACCTGAAAGAAGTGGCGCTCATCGAGGATCGCCCCGCGGTAAAAACGGCTATCGGCGACAAAGAGCCGCTCGTCATTGGCCAGATAGGCGTTCACCTCGCCGCTTCGATCAAAGACGAAATCGAGCAGCTCCAGAAGCTGCCAGGTGGCGTACAGGCCGTGCTCCTCTTGCAGGTAGCGCTCAAAGCGGGTGCGTCTGAAGTGTGCCGGTGCGTTCTGCTCCGCTTCGGTGGCGTTTTGATCGAGTTTAAGCTGATTAACATTAATCCGCTGCCCCTTGGGCGCACAGGTGAGCAGCGTACGGGTCTCTTCGTGGGTAAAGCTTAACGGCAGGTTGTAGATCCCGGCAAAGATGGCCGCTTTCACCTCCTGCACACAGGCGACGCGATCGCTGGCCAGCTCACAGCTCTGCTCGGCACTCTGCACCGCCATCTCGACCAGTGGACCCACCACCTCATGCCGGATGTCGCTTAGCATCGCGATGTTGGCCAGCTGGGTCTGCTGGGCGTGGGCACTCTCAAACGCTTCGCGACTTAGCTGCATAAAGAGCGCCGCCAGACCGGTAAGGGTGACGATAAAGAGCAGCGCGATCAGCAGCGCGATCGCTTTTCGTCTATTTGTGGCGGCGATCAGGGGCGATCCATTCGGGTATGGCGTAACGCAGATCAGAGCGGCTCTTAGCCATCGCCGCACTCACCGCTACCGGGTCCTCACCCTCGGCGAGATCAAAGCGCCAACTATCATAGAGACGACTCACGCGCCGGGGGTTACTGAGGCCAAACTCCGCCATAAACGCGCCCAGATCCGGCGCCTGCTTAAAGCTGACCACCACCCGGTTGCGCGCCTCGATGGGGCGATCGCGATCGCCGCCGATGTAGTAGAGGGTGCGACCAGGGATCAAGCTACGATCGGTTCGTTCGGGTGCTTTTTCATACACCATCGTGCGACCGGGCCCCTCTTGGAGTGTGTAGCTCTGGGCTAAAAGGGCGGTGGCCATCAGGGGTATGAGCCATATACGCACTACTCTATCTCCCTTCCATATAGGATCAGGTCCCACCCCTTGATGCGCTCATGGGCGACATTGCCCGCCGCTTTAATCTCCAGCCTCCACTCCCCCTGGCTTGTCTCATCCAGATGGCGCACCGAGCCAAAGCGCCACCCTTGATCGAAAAAGTTTGGGGGCAGCTGGTAGGCTCCATCGGAGAGCAGCGATCGGGTTCCTCCGGGCGAAATCAGGGTGATATGGGGCGAAACCCGCTTTTGGGTGGTGTTATCATCTATGGCGATCGCCACCTGAACAAACTCCACCAGCATGTTCTGATTAACCGCTACCGTAGCCACCATCGGATCCTCTTGGGAAAAGTCGCCCCCCTCTTTTTCAATCTCATCCATCAGCGGGGCTAGCCCCTCAAAGTACTTCGCCGCCTTGACAGCACTGTAGGCATCCACCGCCCCAAAGCCGTAGTCGTGGCTGACCCAGTGGCCTGCGGCGTTGCGCGCCCAATCTTTCTGGGCCCCCTCGCTGCAGTTTTGGCGCGCGGTGGTGGCCAGCAGGTAGCGCACATCGCGCCAGGTGAGCTCAGCGTTGGCATCCAGCATCAGTGCTGCCACCCCGGCTACCATCGGTGTGGCCGCGCTGGTGCCGTTCATCCAGTGGGTATAACCACCGGTAGCGTTGAGAATATGGGGCATGGGGTCGTTTGCACTAAAGCCGCGATCGCATCCGGCCAGATCGGTGGTCACAATCGTCGGATCCTCCGTCTTGTCACTGCCGCCGCCATAGGCACTGACCAGCACATTGGCGCCCGGATTGGAGTAGGGTGCAAAGCAGCCATCACTCCCCAGTGCAGCGATGCTGAGGGTGTGAAAGCGGTTCTGTTCGTTGAAGTAGTTGGCGTTGTGCTTGCTACCACTTCGGGCATTGCCTGAGGCGAAGAGATAGATCGCCCCTTTGCCCCCACGGCCCATTTTAGCCCCCTCGCGCATCGCATCGAGCTCCGGCTGGGAGATGCCGCCCGCCTCCGGCTGACTAAGACCCCAGGAGTTGGTAAAGATATCAATCGAAAGCGCCCCGCCGCGCTGCTCGCTCTCGACGGAGAGGGCATCACGGTAATCCTCCAGACTCGCTCCAAACCCACACCCCAGCCCCACATTGAGCCCGGCTAGAAGCGCGCCGGGGGCGACACCCACCACCCCCATGCCGTTTTTTCGTGCCGCTGCGATCCCCGCCACCGCCGTACCGTGTGCGCAGTTTTCATCTGTATTCAGTGGCGTGGGATCGTGGATGGATTGGCTGTAGTTCCAGCTGTAGGGCTTGGCGTAGCCCACCTTTAGATCGCCGTGGCGCCAATCCAGGCCGCTATCAACCACCGCGATCACCACCCCCCGGCCCGTTATGCTCAGATCCGCTGGATCCCAAACGGCGGTGACATTCATATCCTCACCACTCTGCTGGGCGCGGTAGGGGCCTGACTGCTGCGCGAAGTTTTTAAGATGCCACTGATAGACGAAGAGGGGATCATCCGGCCGGTACCCCTCAATCCACCCGGCACCACTATAGTCGGGAAACCAGCCCACATAGGTATCCTCCACACAAAAGCCGCTTGCACGCTCATCGCCACTGGCGCTGCTGCTGCGCAGACAGCCGCTTAGAAGCAGGGCTAATAAAAAGGGTGTGACGAACAGACGGTACCCCACGCCGCGCCTTTTTTAGAAGTTGGTGCGATTTTACCCGATCGGGCCTTGTCAAACCGGGCCGTGCTACAATTTCACACCTAAGAGCAAAAGAGGCGAGAGAATGGAACTGATTCGGGATTTTGTGCACGCCATTATGAGCGAAGATGTGGGCCGAGGGGATCTCTTCGCCCGCTGCCAGGCCCCCCAAAACCGGGTAGCGGTGATCCGCTCAAAAAGCCACGGCGTCTTTGCCGGTAGCCCCTACGCCCAGGCGCTGGCCGATGTCTGCCGCCTGAATCTCACACTGCTGGTCAACGACGGCGACACGATCACACCCGAAACCCAGCTGTTGACGCTCGAGGGTGAGGATGTCTCGCTGCTTCAGGCAGAGCGCACCATGCTCAACCTGCTGCAGCACGCCAGCGGAATCGCCACCAACACCCGAGCTTATGCCCAGAAGCTCGAAGGCAGCGGCGTGATGCTGTTGGATACCCGAAAGACCCGTCCGCTTCTGCGGCGCATGGAGAAGTACGCTACCCGTATCGGCGGCGCAGTGAATCACCGCATGGGGCTGGATGACTGTCTGATGCTAAAGGACACCCA
>PWVP01000068.1 GCA_003561815.1 Campylobacterota bacterium
GCCAAGTCCGGGCTATCTGTGCGGCTATCGACGGAAAGAACAAGGTCAAGGATCGCCGCACCAACGAGTTCAAGGGAATTCACGACCGAGAACAGGAGAGGATAGCCAAAGAACAAGTGCAACGGGCGGCACCTGGGAAACCCAGCGAGACCCACTCAGTGCAAGAGACAATTGACCCAGCCATAATGCCCTCGCCCAAGGTGAGAAGGACACATATTCAGAGCGAGATGCCCCAGGAGGCAGCATCGGTAGCGTTGGCGCCGTACGTACGTCTAGTTCGCGGCTACGCTGGCACGGGCAAGACAGACGTTCTCGTATTGCGTGCGCACTACCTTCACCGGCGTCACCCAGACCTAAGCATACTGGTAACTACTTTCAACGATCGTTTGTACGCCCAACGGCTGAAACCTGATCTGGCGGAGCTCGCCCCTCAGGTGGATGTGATCAAGTTCGACACCCTCTGCGCAGACATCTACCGGAGAAGACACGGCAGGTGGCTAAAACCTCAGGCCACCGGAGGACTTATCACCCAGATGGCTGACGATTACCCAACGATTCAGGAATATGGCACCTCCTTCATCAGCGAGGAGATCATTTGGATGAAGGAAATAGGGCGCACCGACCGCAGCGAGTATGTCACGCAGGTCCGAGAGGGACGCGGACTCGTGAGTGGACTTACCCTCCAGCGCGAAGAAAAGGAGCGCGTGTTCGACGTTTTCGAAGCATATGAAGCAGAACTTCGAGAACTGCCCGCACACGATTGGGTTGACTTGCACGACAAGGCTCTTCGCTACTTAAGAGAGGGAACGCCTCCGAATCGCCGCTACGACGCAGTCCTTGTCGACGAAGCACAGCACTTCGCCCCAACCTGGATGGAGATCGTAAAGGAGTTCTTGACCCCTAGAGGATACCTCTTCCTCTGCGACGATCCGTCTCAGAGTGTGTACCGCTACTATAGCTGGAAGCAAAAGGGCATCGAGGTCAGGGGTCGCACTCGTTGGCTTCGGATTCCGTACCGAAATACCAGACAGGTGTTTGAGGCTGCTTATGCCTTGATCAGTGAGAACGAGCTGGCGAAGAACCTCCTGACGGAAGAAGACGGACATATGGGCCCGGACTCTGACCACAGCAGCCTGCGAGATGGCCCGCGTCCAGAAGTACATCGTTTCTCGGACTGGCAATCTGAACAGCGTTTTATCAGTGAGACGATGGTCGCCCTTATTGAGACCGAGGGGGTGCTACCGAATGAAATCGCTCTTCTCCACGAAGAGCCGTACGTCCTAAATCGCTATAGGACGATTCTGCCAAACGGTGTACAACTGCAGAAGATGCACACGGAAACCGGTCTCGAGTATAAGGCTGTGTTCATTCCCAAGGCACAGGATCTCTTCGAGCGTTCAGCGGGCATCGGCTGGAACGAATATGTTGCGCGGCAGCAGCTGAAAGCATATATGACAATGACTCGCACCAGGAAATGGCTCTATGTGCTTTTCCAGGACTCGTGGCCTAACATACTCGATCCTATGCGGCAGCACGTAGAATGGGTTGAGCATTAGGGCAGGCAAATCGGCGTAGCTTCAGGTCCGATCTGATGATCGGATACGACCTGTCCCTGTAGGGCGGGACGACAAGGGGGCACGAGATGAACGGCTGGGGTGACCTGGAGGGGCGGCGGGTGACCAATGTGAAACTCGGGGACGGCGTCGTCGTAAGAGTTGAGCCTACAGAAGACCCGCAGAATCCATATGTCTTGATCCACTTCGCCGACGATCACGAAGCGGAAAGGAGATTCCGTCTCAACACGCTTCGTAACAAGCAGTTCTTCGACATACTAGTGTCAGAAGATGGCTCCAAGGTAGAAGATGCCGCCAACGAAGAACACCAAGCTGTAGGCGGGGCTGACGTGCCTGCTAAGGTAAGGGAGAAACGAGAAAGCACTATCCGCAGGATAGGCCAGGCCCGGGGCATCAGAACTCTGATCCACTTCACGCGGTACGGCAGCTTGCGGAGCATCTTGGACAACGGGCTGTTGGATCGTCGTACGTTGGAAGGGTGGCCAGAAACGACGAGACCCGGATTCAATGACGACAAGCGCCTCGATGGTTACCCGGAGGCTATCTGTCTGAGTATTAGCTTTCCAAACTACAGGATGTTCTACAAATATAGCAACGAGAATCGGGCCGAGTGGGTCGTGTTGTTGCTCGACTCCTCGATTCTCTGGAAGCTAAACTGTGCATTCTTCGACGAGAACGCTGCATGCACGACCGCCAAGGCACTTCCGTTAGCGCACAGAAAGAAGGCCACTGCCTTGAACCGGATGTTCGCAAGCGGACAAACAACTCGTCGCACCGATCTGAACATACCTAGAAACTACCCCACGCATCCGGAGGCTGAAGTGCTCGTGTTCGAGTCAATTCCCACCGCATACATTGATCAGGTCTGCTTCTACACAGAGGCTGCCCGCCGCAAGTGGATCGATAACAATGCAGACATCACACCGCCCACGACTTGCGTAAACCGTCGATACTTCCGCCCCCGAAAAGATTGGCATGCGTGGTCGCCCAATCGTGAAGATACACATTCATACTCACCCCCCGGGGAAGAGATTCCCTTCTGATAAGATGGCAAAGCGACCAATCTTCCTGCCCAATCCAGGTCAGCCACCCTTGGTTAAAGAGGTTATCATTGAATTCAAGTGGCACCCTGGATTTGCCAAATCCCAGGCTCAGAAGTCAATAGCTTCCCTACACAAGGCCGCGGGCAGAGCCCGGATAGGCACCGTTCTCGAGATATCCTCGAAGTCTCCAGACTCGTTGGGTGTCTCACTCAGCGCATTCAATCTTATCCTGGCGGTGAAGGATCACGAAATGTCAGTCGAGTGTGCCTTCCAGGGCAGCAAGGTGTTTCGAAATGGCGGCCCGTATACGGATCTCTACTCCCTCTCAAGCAAGGAAGCGAAGACGGATCAACGTCTGCGTAGTTCCGGTGACTTGATGGCTTTCAACTTCCTGGGAGAGCGGTTTCCAAGCTCTCCCGCTACGGCTTTCTACGACTGGTTGTACATAACCGCGCTTTGTCAGAACTCCGATCTCGCGGAACGACTTCTGGCCTTCCAGGGGTTCTCGGATATCGCATTCAACCCGAAACGATCCATCAACTGCCAGGCACATTCTGCTGCGCTATATGTCTCCCTATGTCAGAAAGGCATACTTGAGTCCACAATGCAAGACGTCGATAGCTTCATCCGCGTACTCAAAGGCGAGGGGATCCGAGACTCGTCAGTTAGGGGGCAGACCCACCAACCCAAATTGCTATAGACCGCCTACCGCCCGTCCTGGCCGCCGATGAACCGCCTACTACCGGTGGCCCGAACCAGCCGTAATCTAGAGCGGGGTAAGGGTCTCATCGAGTTGATCGACGCGTGAATCCGAGCAGGAGGAAGCAATGCAGTCGAATGACACGCGAACCTCCGAACACAAGAACGTCCCCCTAAACCAGAAGAGACTAGCCTCTGTCCCGATAGCGCTGATCCTGCTGCTCCTCGTCTTCAGCTCCTTCGCGCGCGGTCAGCTCAACAGCCTTCTTGAGGTATCGTTCATCGATGTGGGCCAGGGTGACAGCATCCTGCTCAAGGCGGCCGATGGCACGCACGTCCTCGTGGACGCTGGCCACACCTGGGCTGGCCCGACGGTGGTGGCTTATCTTCAAGAGCAGGACGTGGATACCCTGGATGTGGTGGTGATGAGCCACGGCCACGCCGACCACATCGGCGGACTGATCGACCTGTTTCAGTCGGACATCTCTGTTGCTGCCGTTGTCTACAACGGGCAGCCCTGCACCACTGGGGTCTGTGATGCAGTCTGGGCCGAGATGCAGAGTCGCGGGCTCACGCCCA
>PWVP01000130.1 GCA_003561815.1 Campylobacterota bacterium
AGACCAATCGTAATCTGCGCGTGAGCGAAGGAGACGCCGACATGACAGGGCTGGCTGAGTCAGTCGTCGAAGAAGCCGCGCTTGCCTGGCTGCAGAGTCTCGGCTGGGACGTAGTCCACGGTCCGGACATCGCCCCCGATTCCCTCTCCGCTGAGCGCTCCGACTATGGCCAGGTGGTGCTCGAGCGCCGTTTACGCGATGCGCTCGCTCAGCTGAACCCTGACCTTCCATCGGATGCGCTAGAGGACGCGTTCCGCAAGCTGATGCGCCTGCACGGTGCCACGCTCGAGGCCCGCAACCGGGCATTTCACCGGATGCTGGTCGACGGGGTGACCGTGGAGTACCGCACTTCTGACGGTGCGATTCGCGGAGCACAAGTACGCGTGCTCGACTTCGAGAACCCGGATGGCAACGACTGGCTCGTGGTCAACCAGTTCACCGTCACCGAGAACAAACACTCTCGGCGACCAGACGTGGTGCTGTTCGTCAACGGGCTGCCGCTTGGCGTCATCGAACTCAAGAACGCAGCTGACGAGGACGCGACGATCTGGACAGCATGGCACCAATTGCAGACCTACAAGGCGGAACTCCCCACCCTGTTCTCGATGAACGAACTCCTGCTGGTGTCCGATGGGACGGAAGCCCGTGTGGGGACGCTGACAGCCGGGCAGGAGTGGTTCAAGCCGTGGCGGACGACCTCCGGGGAGGAACTGGCTGACGCACATCTCCCGCAGCTGCAGGTCGCGATCGAGGGAATACTCGAGCGGGGACGCTTTCTGTCGTTGATCCATGACTTCGTCGTCTTCGAAGACGCAGGCGGCGGGAAGCTTGTCAAGAAGATGGCCGGCTACCACCAGTTCCATGCAGTCCATACGGCCGTAGATGAAACGTTGCGTGCGGCCAAGCTGCAACGCGAGGCCGCTTGGGTCGCGGATTCTGGTGGCCGCTACGAAGCGGGCCGCAAGCCTGGAGGTGCCCCGGGCGACCGCCGCATCGGCGTCGTCTGGCACACGCAAGGATCGGGCAAGAGCCTGACGATGGCGTTTTACGCAGGACGCGTAATCCGTGAGCCCGCGATGGAGAACCCAACGCTCGTCATCCTCACCGACCGCAACGACCTCGACGATCAGCTCTTCGCAACCTTCTCAGCCTGCCAGGAACTCCTTCGCCAACCACCGGTCCAGGCTGAGAACCGCGCGGATCTCAGGGAGAAGCTTTCCGTCCGGTCGGGTGGTGTCGTCTTCACCACCATCCAGAAGTTCTTCCCCGAGGAGAAGGGAGACCGTCATCCCGTCCTGTCCGACCGCCGCAACATCGTGGTCGTGGCGGACGAGGCCCACCGCAGCCAGTACGACTTCATCGACGGCTTCGCCCGACATATGCGTGATGCGGTGCCTCATGCCTCGTTCATCGGCTTCACCGGGACACCCATCGAGAAGACCGACGCGAACACACGGGCGGTGTTCGGCGACTACATCAGCGTGTACGACATCCAGCAGGCCGTTCAAGACAGAGCAACGGTCCCCATCTACTACGAGAGCCGCCTCGCCAAGCTCTCTCTCGACGAGACTGCGAAACCGAGCATCGACCCGGACTTCGAGGAAGCCACCGAAGGCGAAGAGGTCGCGCGCAAGGAGAAGCTGAAGACCAAGTGGGCTCAGCTCGAGGTCATCGTGGGCGCCGACAGACGCTTGGATCTGATCGCCCAGGACATCGTTGAGCACTTCGAGAAGCGCCTGGAAGGGCTCGAGGGGAAGGCGATGATCGTCTGCATGAGCAGGCGCATCTGCGTGGAGCTCTACAAGAAGCTCGTCGCGCTGCGCCCCATGTGGCACGCCGATGAGGATGAGCGGGGTGCAATCAAGGTCGTGATGACGGGCTCGGCGTCCGACCCCGTCGACTGGCAACCACATATCCGCAACAAGCCGCGGCGCGAGTTCCTCGCCAACCGGTTCCGCGACCCCAGCGATCCCTTCAAAGTCGTCATCGTGCGCGATATGTGGCTCACGGGGTTCGATGCACCTAGCCTGCACACGATGTACGTCGACAAACCGATGCGTGCCCATGGACTGATGCAGGCGATCGCCCGCGTGAACCGCGTGTTCCGGGACAAGCCCGGTGGACTCGTGAGCGACTACCTAGGGCTGGCGCAGGAACTGAAGCAAGCCCTCGCCACCTACACCGAGAGCGGAGGTACCGGCCGCACCGCCATCGACCAGAGCGAGGCTGTCGCCGTCATGCTCGAGAAGTACGAGATCTGCTGCGGACTCTTCCACGGCTTCGACTGGTCAACATGGGTCAGCGGCACACCTCAAGAGAAGGTGAGCCTGTTGCCAGCTGCCTTGGAACACATCCTGGCTCAGGAGAACGGCAAGGAGCGTCTCCTCACCGCAGCGCGAGAGCTCTCGCAGGCCTTTGCTCTTGCTGTGCCCCACGAGAAGGCCCTCGAGATCCGAGATGACCTCGCCTTCTTCCAAGCCGTGCAAGCCGCCCTCGCCAAGCGTGTTCCGGATAGCACCCGTCCTCAGGAAGAACTCGACAACGCCGTCCGACAGATCATCTCCAGGGCGATCGCCTCAGAGGGTGTGATCGATCTCTTTTCCTATGTGGGACTTAAGAAACCCGACATCTCGATTCTCTCGGACGCATTCCTTGCTGAGATGCGCGGCATGCCCCAGCGCAACCTTGCCGTGGAACTCCTCCAGAAGCTCCTGAAGGGTGAACTGAAGACCCGCCAGCGCAAGAACGTCGTGCAGGCAAGGTCGTTCGCCGAGATGCTCGAGCAGACGCCGAGGCGCTACCAGAACCGCGCCATAGAAGCGGCCCAGGTGATCGAAGAACTGATCGCGCTGGCAAAGCAGATGCGCGAGGCGGACCGCCGAGGAGAGGAACTCGGGCTCAGCGAGGACGAGCTGGCGTTCTACGATGCCTTGGAGACGAACGACAGCGCCGTCGCTGTGCTTGGAGATGAGGTGCTGAGAGAGATCGCACGCGAACTTGTGGAGAAGGTTCGGAAGAACGTCACCATCGACTGGACCTTACGTGAGAACGTGCGCGCACAGCTCCGGGTCATGGTGAAGCGCATCCTGCGGAAGCACAACTACCCGCCCGACAAGCAGGAGAAGGCCACCCAGACAGTGCTCGAGCAAGCCGAGGTGCTGTCGTCAGAGTGGGTTACCACCTGAGGGCGCTGCCTACATCCTTGGGTTGGCGCATCTCCGTGTGTCACATGCTTTCCGGCCTTCTGACGTGCTATCCTGCAGCGCGGGTGGCTGCGCTCGCCCTCCTCTTGGAGCGGGTTGTTGCCCCAACACCCCCCGCACCGCCTCTTCCACAACCACCAGCGGCCTCCTGTTACCATCACCGTATGGACGGCGATGAGCGGGAGAAGCTGAGGCTGACGCTGCTGGGCATGGTCGGCTCGGCCATGAGCAAGTTCCCGGGCGCCTCCAAGGCCGACCTCAAGGACGCGTGGAACCAGGCGGTCGACGAGCGCTACGCGGCCCGCAAGGCCAAGGAAGCTGAAGAGGCCAAGAAACGCGCCCACAAGCGGCGTCTGGCCGCGGCCAAGAAGCGCAAGGAGGGCGCATGACCCTGCGTGACACCCGTTACCGGGAAGACGTTCCACGCTGAGTTCCGCTCCAACAGGTACGCCATGACCATCCTCGTCGTCACCGAGACGGGCGAGTGCATCCCGCTGGCCGACCATCCCTACACCGTGGTCGTGGAGGCCACGCCCAAGGAGCGGGTTGTTGCCCCAACAGCCACCGGCCACTCCTTCCTCCCGGTGGCGCTGGCGTTGGGTTCGGTACGCTGAGCGGCGTAGTATGGTCCTGCGAAGGCCCGAGTCAGTGGGCTTTCAAGAAGCGTGACGAGTGGCTATTCTGGGTCCTGA
>PWVP01000033.1 GCA_003561815.1 Campylobacterota bacterium
ACCCACCTTCTCGGCATCGCTCAGCTCATCAAACTTCTTCTTCGGCAGCGTAATGGAGTCGATCCACTCGAGATTTTGAACCGCCTCACCCATCTTGTTTTTACGGCCCAGATTCACATGGCAGTTACTAAAGACATCAAAGAAGCTAAAGCCGTTATGCTTAAAGCCCTCAACAAACACCTTCTCCAGCTTTTTAGGATCGAGCATACTCTCACGCGCCACAAAAGACGCACCCGAAGCGATCGCCAGATTGGCCGCATCGAAGGTGGGATCCACATTGCCATACTGGGTGGTCACCGTCCACATATTCTGCGGCGTGGTGGGCGAGACCTGAGAGTTGGTCAGACCGTAGATAAAGTTGTTGATCATAATCATATTGAGATCGATATTGCGGCGACAGCCGTGAATGGTATGGTTGCCCCCGATCGCCAGCGCATCCCCATCACCAGCCACCACAAAGACATGCTTATCGGGGTGTGCCAGCTTAATGCCCGTCGCCACCGCCACGGTTCGGCCGTGGGTGGTGTGCACGGTGTTACAGTTGATGTACGAGCTAAAGCGGCCCGAACAGCCGATACCGCTGACGATACAGACATCGTCCATATTCCAACCCAGCTTTTCGATAGCACGGATAAGCGACTTGAGAATCACACCGTCGCCACACCCCCAGCACCAGAGGGTGGGCATCTTCTCCATCCGTAGATATTCATCGTAATTGAACGCCATCTTAGAGCTCCTTTACTTTGGCAACGATCGCACTCGGCTCAATCGCACGGCCATTGGCTTTGTTTAGCTTAACGGGGGTACGGTGGATAATGCGCTCCACCTCTTCAGCGTACTGACCCATATTCAGCTCGACCACGAGGATCTTGTCCTTAAACTTCTCACCCAGCTCTTTGATGCGCTTATCCGGGCTCGGCCAGAGGGTGATGGGGCGGAACAGGCCCGCTTTGATCCCTTCAGCGCGCAGCTTGTTGATCGCCTCTTTGCACGACATACTGGCGCTGCCATAGGAGATGATGCACACCTCTGCGTCATCCATCATATACTCCTCGTTGCTCTCCAGATCGGCTTTATGGTTGTCGATCTTGTTGAGCAGGCGCTCGATCAGAGCCTGGCACACCTCCGGATCCTCGGTAGAGGAGCTGGTGGGGCCGTGATGCAGGCCGGTGACATGGTAGCGATAACCCTGGAAGAAGGGGTTAAGCACCGCCGGCTCATCGGGCCCAACCCCGTAGGGCTTGTAGCTCGCCTTATCGCCGGTGTACACCTTGCGGTTGATGATCTCAAGATCCTCTTTGTTCGGCACCATCGCTTTGCCGGTCATATGGCCGATGGTCTCATCGAGCAGAACAAACACCTGCGCCATATACTTCTCGGCGATATTAAAAGCGCGAACCGTCTCAGTGTAGGCCTCCTCCAGATTACCGGGGCAAACAGAGATAAAGCGCACATCACCGAAGGTGGGGTTTTTCGCGAAAGTGACATCCCCCTGCGCAACACGCGTCGGCAGACCGGTCGAAGGGCCGCCACGCATCACATCCACACACACTAGCGGCGCTTCCCACATAAAGCAGAGGCCAAAGCTCTCGGACTTAAGCGCCATGCCGGGACCGGAGGTGGCGGTCATCGCTTTGACACCGGATACCGAAGCACCCATGGTGACCAAAACACCCGCAATCTCATCCTCCATCTGGATAAATTTGCCACCCACTTTAGGGAGCAAACGACTCATCTCATGGGCCACCTCAGAAGAGGGGGTGATGGGGTAGCCACCAAAGAAGGTACAACCCGCATCCACCGCAGCCATCGCCGCAATCTCATTACCGGTACTGATAATTTCTCGTGCCATAAACCTCTCTCCTTAAGACGGTAGACGGAAACCGTTGGCTTTGATCGCCTCGGCCCGTGCTTTTGCTGCGTCGTTCAGCTTCGCAAACTTATACTCGCTGCGCTCGGCCACATAGATGGCAAAGTCGGGACAGGCCAGCTCGCAGTCCTTACACCCGATACAATCCTCCGGATGAACCACGCTCACCATTGCACCCAGGGTGCTATCGGGCGCTTGGCGCATCGCCAAGGTACCAGTCGGGCAAACCGACACACACAGGTCGCAAGCCTTACACCTGCTCTCATCAACCCAAACGGGCGTATTTTCCGGGGCTTTTAAGAGTCCCATCGTCTCTCCTTTCAGGTTTAATGCAGCACTGAGGCTACGGTTTTGCCAATATCCGCAGGGGACTTGACCACATGAACACCCGCCGCGGCGAGCGCCTCCATCTTCTCCTGTGCCGTACCGGCACCACCGGCTACGATGGCACCTGCATGACCCATTCGCTTACCCTTGGGAGCGGTCTGACCGGCGATAAAGGCGACAACCGGCTTAGAGATGTTCTCCCGAATATAGCTAGCCGCCTGAATCTCCAGATCGCCACCAATCTCACCAATCAACACAATCGCTTTGGTCTCGGGATCCTCCTCAAACATCTGCAAAAGCTCTTTATAGCTTAAGCCGATGATGGGATCCCCGCCGATACCGACAGCGGTTGTGATGCCCAGCCCCGCCTGGGCCACCTGATTGGAGG
The DNA here is from genome assembly GCA_003561815.1 of Campylobacterota bacterium. Taxonomy (GTDB): domain Bacteria; phylum Campylobacterota; class Campylobacteria; order Campylobacterales; family SZUA-545; genus CSSED11-302. Next base: position 2,586 of record PWVP01000033.1, read on the forward strand.
CCTCATAGGTCAGTGTGCCGGATTTAGAGATGAGGCCGACATTGCCACGCTTAAAGATAAAGCCGGGCATGATGCCGATTTTGGCCTCATCGGGGGTGATAATCCCCGGACAGTTAGGGCCGATCATCTTGGCGCCCAGCTTGGTAGCGTAGGCTTTAGCCTTCATCATGTCATTTACCGGCGCACCCTCGGTGATGGTAACAATCAGCTCGATGCCCGCATCGGCCGCCTCCATCACGGCATCCGCCACAAAAGCGGGGGGAACAAAGATCAAGCTCACATCGGCACGGGTTTCACGCACCGCCTGGCTCACGGTGTTAAAAACCGGCTTACCCAGATGTTCCTGACCGCCTTTGCCCGGTGTGACACCGCCGACGATGTTGGTGCCGTACGCCATGCACTGTTCGGCGTGGAAGCTTCCCTCTTTACCAGTAAAGCCCTGCACGATTACTCTGGAGTCTTTTCCGACCAGAATTGCCATCAGTTCGCCCCTTTCGCTGCCGCTACCACTTTTTGAGCTCCATCGGTGAGCCCTTCGGCGGCGATAATGTTTTTGATATTTGCACCGTTAAGAATCTGTACCGCCTCGGTTGCGTTGGTGCCATCCAGGCGCACCACCACCGGGACATCCACATCCACACTCTTAGCCGCATCCAAGATCCCGTTAGCCACGCGATCGCAGCGTACAATACCCCCAAAGATGTTGACAAAGATCGCCTTGACCCCCTTATCCTGCAGGATAATCTCGAAACCTTTGGCCACCGTCTCAGCCGAAGCGCCGCCACCCACATCAAGGAAGTTGGCCGGCTCGCCCCCTTCGTGCTTAATAATATCCATGGTGGCCATCGCCAGACCGGCACCGTTTACCATGCAGCCCACATTGCCATCGAGCTTGACATAGCTTAGACCATACTTGTCCGCCTCAATCTCGCTGGGCTCCTCTTCGCTCAGATCGCGCATCGACTCGATGGCTGAGTGGCGGTAGAGCGCGTTGTCGTCAAAGCCCATCTTGGCATCCAGTGCGACAAATCCCCCCCCACCGGTGAGCACCAGCGGGTTGATCTCCACCATGTTGGCATCGTTTTCCATGTAGCAGCGATAAAGTGCCTGAGCAAAGGGGATAAAGCTTTTAATCTGCTCTTTACTCAGCCCCAGCCCAAAGGCGAGTTCACGGCCGTGATACCCCTGAAAGCCGATCGCCGGATCGATGGCGACCTTGATGATCTTCTCAGGGCTCTTGGCAGCCACCTCCTCGATCTCAACGCCCCCTTCGGTAGAGG
>PWVP01000234.1 GCA_003561815.1 Campylobacterota bacterium
CTCCTTTTTCCAGCTGATTATGGAGGGGCCGCAGGATAAGACGGTGAGCTTTATCCGACTGGAGGATTTTGGCTCCCATCTTAGCATCCCCGAGATCTCGCTGCCCCATCTTGAAAAAAACGACTTTGTCAATGGGCGCAGCTTTCAGAGCCTGATCAACGCCCAATGCGATGCGACGCTGGAGGCGGTGCGCAGCCAGGGCATTGCGTGCGATCTGATCACACTTGAGCGGCTCGATGAGTGGCATGTGGGCGCACTCTTTATGCAGTATGAGCTGCTCACCGCCCTAGCGGGCCACTTTCTGAGGATCAACACCTACGATCAGCCCGGTGTGGAGCTGGGCAAACAGATTCTAAGCCAGAAATTTAAAGCCAAGGATAACCAATGAGCGGCATCGCGATTATGACCTCCGGGGGCGATAGTGCGGGGATGAATCCGGGGATTAAGCGGTTTGTGGAGTACAGCTTTGAGTGTGGGCTCAAGCCGTGGGTCATCTACGACGGACTTGAGGGGCTCATCGATGATAACATCCAGCCCGCCACCCACGCCATCGCCGGGGGGATCATCTACAAAGGCGGCACCGTGATCCGATCGGCGCGATCGAAACGGTTTTTTGATCCCGCCATGCGCCAAAGGGCCTTTGAAAACCTCAAGGCCAAAGGGATTGAGCGGCTGATCGTACTCGGTGGCGACGGCTCTTTTCGGGCGCTGGATGTCTTCTACCGTGAGCACGGTGTCCCCTTTGCCGGGGTGCCCTCGACGATTGACAACGACATCTACGGCACCGACTACTGTCTGGGGGTCGATACGGCGCTGAATGTGATCCGTGAGGCGATCGATGGCATCCGCGACACCGCCAGCTCCTTTAACCGCGCCTTCGTGATTGAGACGATGGGGCGCGACTGCGGCTATCTGGCGCTGGTCTCTGCACTGACCAGTGGCGCGGAGATCTGCTTGATTCCAGAGCTGGCGTACGATCTAGAGGCGCTTAAAAAGCGGTTTGTCGAGGAGATTGCTCAGGGGCGCAGCTACATTATCGCTATCGTGGCCGAGGGGGTGAAGTTCGCCCCGCAACTAACCGAGTGGCTTGAGGAGGAGATCGGCATGGAGTCCAGGCTCACCACGCTGGGCCATATCCAGCGCGGCGGCAGCCCCACCGTTTACGATCGGCGCATGGCCTTTGAGTTTGTCACCTACGCCATCGACGGGCTTCTGGCCGGGCGCGACGAGTCGGTGGTGGTCTATAAAGATGCCCGCATGGGGTATGAGAGCATCGATCGCGTCGCCAATGGCACCTACAGCATCAGCCCGATGCTGCTCAAAATGGGCCAGAAGCTAGTGCGCTAGCGCTACTGCCGCTCCAGCTGCCGCTGAGCCCGATCGGCCGCATCGATCTGCTGCTGATACTGGTTGTAGGGGCCGCTCTGCGGCTTAGAGCATCCACCCATCCCGATCAGCGCCAAAAATAGCGCTGCGATAAAAAGCGTCTTGGCCATGCTTACTCCTTGGATGGATTATAGCGCGACTCTTTTTGTGTTGCGCTTCGAACCGGCCAGACATGAAACTGCTCATACTCGTTAAAGTGGCCGACAAAGCCGTTGTGCAGATAGAGGTACCAGGCGCTCTCTTCGTAGCCCGAGTGGCGCGCATTCGCCCAGTAGCCCCAGGTGGGCATCGGGCCAAAGATCGGCTTGAGCGTGGGGCGGCGAAACTCCCCCTGACAGGGGGTGTAGGGTCTTCTCATCCCCAGCTTCACCGGCTGGCCGCTTGAGCAGTGGACGATCGCTTGAAACTCCTGACGCGACGGCAGGCGCCAGTCATGATGACCGGCATACTCCAGCGCCTTGACCGCCTGGACCGCGCTCTGCCAGTTCAGCGCCAGTGGCCGCCCTGTGCAGCGATCTTTTTTGGCACTATACGCCTGACCGAGCAGACAGCGCGCCCACACCAGACCGCTTTTTTGGTCCGTGATGCTTTTCCCCTCATCGGATAGCCAAAAGCGTTCACTCGCACAGAGGGGTGTGGCCGCTAGAACCAGACTCAATAACACCATCAAAACAGCCGGAACTCTCATGCCCGAAGGATACACCACCGCTAAAAAGAGGCGGCTAAAGCCCACGCCCCGTACCCAGAAGAGAGATGGTGTTAAAATGCGGATAACAAGGGGGCTAATATGGGTTTACAAAACTACAAAAGTCCGGGCTGCTTTGATGAGGTGATGACCGAAGGGGGCACGATCCGCCCACCGGCACGCACCCTGGTGGGGTTTATGGCCGGCTTGCAGAGTGCTCAGCTGCGCCAGATGCAGCAGCTGGCCGATGCGGCCATTTTGCGGATGGGGGTCACCTTTACGGTCTATAGGTGTCAACACCACCCCCAAATTACACCGCCCATCACTCCGAAACTGCACCACCCGATGTTACGAGCTTTCCCACTTCAGCCGGGGTAGAAGATCCCCTTAGACTACCTTTCTCTCAAGCCCGCCTCCTTCATAGGGTGTCGGCCGGATCACCCCGGATCTGACCTTCTCGCGCAAACGATAGCTCTCTCCTTGAATACTCAGCACATGGCTGTGGTGAAGCAAACGATCAATCATCGCCGCCGCTATGGCCCGATCCCCGCTAAAGAGCTCCTCCCACCGCGCAAAGGGAAGATTAGAGGTTAGGATAATGCTCCCCTTCTCGTAGCGTCTGGAGATCACCTGAAAGAAGAGATTAGCTCCCTCTCTATCGATTGGCAGATACCCCACTTCATCGATAATCAGCACCTTGGGCGAGAGGATGTTCTGTTTGAGGTAGGTCTCATAGCGCCCCTGAGCTGTGGCGCTTTTTAGCTGCATCACCAGATCAGCAGCGGTTAGAAAGCGGGTTCTAAGGCGCGCTTGCGTGCACAGATACCCTAAAGCCAGCGCCAGATGGGTCTTGCCCACCCCGCTGGGTCCTAAAAGCAGCACATTCTCACACCGCTCAACAAACCGCAGAGTGGAGAGCTCCTCAACCTGTGTGCGGCTGACTCCCGGAGTCGCTGCAAAGTCAAACTGCTCCAGGGTCTTGACCATCCCCAACCCAGAGGTGCGAAGCAAGGTCCGCTTGCTACGCTCCTGACGACTCTGCAGCTCAGACTCTAAAAGCCTGAGCAGGAAATCACTATAGGCCATCTGCTCTTTGGCCGCCTGCTGGGTGTGATGATCGAGCTCATCCATCACCGCTTTTAAAGAGAGCCTCTGGCAGAGGTGGTCTAGTCTCTCTTGAGTCATGATCGCACCCCCTGTGCCGGGGTCTCATCCGCTAGGCGGAGTGCCGATACAGCGGTCGCTGCATCGGCCCACTCCCACCCAAAGAGCCGGTCGTAGGGTTCAAGAGGGGTGGTTGCAACCGCAATCTCATAGGGCATAGAGGAACTCTTTAGCGAATATTTGTCACAATGATCGCGCTCTTGAGCAATGGTAGCGGGCATGGGTTGTAAGTTGGCCCGCTCCTTAATCATCCGATCGACTGGTCTCTCTTTCGTCTCCTCATGCACCCTGACATTGGCCACACTCTCAAGCCAGTGTTCGGTGCCACTGTTGAGGCTTTGCAGATCGAGTTTCAGTCCGCTCTGTCTGAAGGCGGTCTTGAGTGGCACGAAGCAGGATTGACGGTAGTAGCCCACAAACCGCTCTACTTTACCCTTGGTCTGGGGTCTGCGCACTTGGCAGAGCCGAGGCTTAAACCCCGCATCTTGTGCAAATCGCCTAAAATCATCTTGCAATCTATGCTGACCCTTGCCGTACGCGTTGCGTAGCAGCACGACGGTCTTCATGTTGTCATAGAGCACTTCGTTGGGCACTCCGCCGAAGTACCCAAACGCTGCCTTGTGGCA
>PWVP01000199.1 GCA_003561815.1 Campylobacterota bacterium
AAAAAGCATAATCAACACCACACCGGCGATCGCCAGCGGCACCCCGACATAGACAAAATCAAAAAGCTGCAGGCTAGGCAGACCCGCTTCGATGACGAAGCTATTGACAATCAGATTGGTCGAGGTGCCGATCAAGGTGACTGTGCCGCCCAGAATCGCGAAGTACGAAAGCGGGATCAGCAGTTTAGAGGGGGCGTGATGCGGGTTGTTTTTCAGCGCGCCCATGAGTGCCGCTACGACGGCGGTGTTGTTTAAAAACGCGCTGGTTGCGGTGGTGACGACACCGAGTTTCAGTAGACTCTTGCGGTAAGAGGCGCTCACCAGTCGCCGTGAGAGGGCGTTTAAAAACCCGGTCTGCTCCAGCACCACCGCCACCATCAAAAGCACCATCAGGGTGATGACCGCACCATTGACGAAGCCAGCCATCAGGCCATCGAAAGTGAGCAGATCTAACGCGTAGTAGAGCAGTGCCAACCCCCCAAAGAGCAGCGGGGGGCGGATGCGCCCGTGGATCAGTAGAGCCAGCAGCCCCAGCAGGGTTGCCAGCACAAACCACGCGGTCATTTCAGCAGCGCGCCAATATCTTTGGCTTCCCAGTGGGGGAAGTGTTTGCGGATCAGGGCGTTGAGCTCCAGCTCAAAGGCGCTAGGGGTGTCGGTGCTAAACTCCCCTTGGCTTTCGCCCGCGCGGCGGGCCATTCCGGCGGCAACCGTGGCGTTGGTGAGCCGATCGATCAGGATAAAACCCCCCATCTGGCGGTTGTTTTCGTAGGGGTCGAAGAGAATCGGGCTTTGGGCGCTAATCGCAACGCGGCTGATGGAGTTAAGCCCCACCTCTTGCGCCTCGTGGGCATCGAAGCTGTTAATATCCACCTGATAAAAGACCCGATCGATCCGTACCGGCACGGTCCGTGTGCCGAGTTTAAGCAGGTAAACACGGGCCGGATCGAGTGGGCTTTCGCTCATCCAGACCAGATCCGCTTCGATGCCGTCGGCAATCTGGGCGGCGGCTTCATCGGAGCGTACCAGCAGATCGCCACGACTGACATCGATCTCATCTTCCAGTGTCACCACGACCGCCTGATCGGCTACCGCTTCGCTCAGATCGCCGTCATAGGTGGCGATGCGCTGCACACGGGAGCTTTTGCCCGAGGGTAGCACGGTGATCGCATCACCCACCGCGATCCGGCCTGAGGCGATGGTGCCCGAAAAGCCGCGAAAGTTCAGATCGGGGCGGATCACAAACTGCACCGGCAGACGAAACGAGTCGGCTTTGGCCCGATCGATCGGGGTGTTTTCTAAAAAGGCCATCAGCGGCTCGCCGCCATACCACGGGGTTCTTTCGCTGATGGAGACGATGTTGTCGCCTTTGAGCGCCGAGACCGGGAAAAAGTCCACCTGTTCAATCCCCAGCCGTTTGGCCAGCGCGGTGTAGTCGGCTATGATCGCCTCGTAGGTGGCTTGATCGTAGTCCACCATGTCCATTTTGTTGATCGCCACGGCGATATGGCGGATGCCCAGCAGGTGGACGATGTAGCTGTGCCGTCTCGTTTGGGTCAGCACCCCTTTGCGCGCATCGATGAGGATAATCGCCAGATCAGCGGTGGACGCACCGGTAGCCATATTGCGGGTGTACTGCTCGTGGCCCGGGGTGTCGGCGATTATAAATTTGCGCTTATCGGTGGAGAAGTAGCGGTAGGCCACATCGATGGTGATCCCCTGCTCGCGTTCAGCCTGCAGGCCATCGACGAGTAGCGAAAGATCAAAGGTCTCCTCCTGCACCGAGCCCACCTTTTTAGTGTCGCTTTTGATCGCGGCGAGCTGGTCTTCATAAATCATCTTCGAATCATGCAGCAAACGGCCGATCAGGGTGGATTTGCCATCATCCACACTGCCGCAGGTGATAAAACGGAGCAGATCCTTGCTTTCGTGATCGTGAAGATACTGTTCAATATCTTCGCTGATGAGATCGGATTGATGTGCCATTAAAAATAGCCCTCCATCTTTTTCTTCTCCATGGAGCCAGCCGAATCGTGATCGATAGCGCGGCCCTGGCGTTCGCTGGTTTTGGTCAGGAGCATCTCCTGGATAATCGCCGGCAGGGTGTCGGCGGTGGACTCCACTGCACCGGTGAGCGGATAGCAGCCGAGCGTGCGAAAGCGCACCGGTTTCATCATCGGCTTCTCGCCCGGCTCCAGCGGCAGACGATCATCGTCAACCATGATGAGCATACCGTCGCGCTCCACCACGGGCCGCTCTTTAGAGTAATAAAGCGGCACGATGGGGATCTGCTCGAGGTAGATATACTGCCAGATGTCCAGCTCGGTCCAGTTGCTTAAGGGAAAAACCCGGATCGACTCACCCGGATCGTGTCGGCCGTTGTAGAGGTTCCACAGCTCCGGGCGCTGGTTTTTCGGATCCCAGCGGTGGTGCTTGTCGCGGAAAGAGAAGATGCGCTCTTTCGCGCGGGATTTCTCCTCATCGCGTCGCGCACCGCCAAAGACCGCGTCAAATTTATAGTGGCTCAGCGCCTGCTTGAGCCCTTCGGTTTTCATGATGTCGGTGTGTTTGGCGCTGCCGTGGACAAAGGGGCTGATACCCATCTGCTGGCCATCGGGATTGATATGCACGATCAGATCCAGACCCAGCTCCTTAGCGCGGTTATCGCGAAAGGTGATCATCTCTTTAAATTTCCAGGTGGTATCCACATGCAGCAGGGGAAAAGGGGGCTTGGCCGGATAGAAGGCCTTCATCGCCAGATGGAGCATCACCGAAGAGTCTTTTCCGATGCTGTACATCATCACCGGATTATCAAATTCGGCGGCCACCTCCCGCATGATATGGATACTTTCGGCTTCGAGGCGTTTGAGGTGGGTTAACATGGTGTTCCTTGATGGGTTCGGGCGTACATAATAGTCGCGATTTTAGCCAAGGGGGGCTGAATGGGTCGAGTAATTCGATAAGAAGCACTCGATTTGTCGGGTCATGATTGGCAAACTAAACTGTTCGACTACACTCCGGCGGGCTTGGTGGTAAAGGTGACGGCGAAGATCGGAATCTTTGTAGAGCGTGCTTAGGTGTTCGCATAATGCGGTTTCGTCCCCGTAGTCGATCAAAAATCCGTTTTTACCCTCCTCTATCACCTCTATACTTCCTCCGGCGCGGGTAGCGATCGCGCTGCCGCAGAGGTACATGCCCTCCAGAAGCGCGTTGGACATTCCCTCGTTTTGGGAGGCCATCACATAGAGATCACAGTGACTTAAAAGAGGGTAGGGATTGGAAAGAAATCCGGTAAAAACGATTCGATTCGAAAGCTTCAGATCGGCAGAAAGCGCTTTGAGCGCGACCTCTTTTTCGCCCGCACCGAGGATATAGAGTCCGGCGTCGGCATCGGGATGTTTTTCTAAAAAGCGCTTAAAGCTGCGGATGAGAAAATCAAAACCTTTGCGGTCGCTGAGCTTACCCGCTGAAGCCACAGAAAAGCCGAAGCGCTTGGGAGGGGCTGTTTCGGAGGCGGCCTGATTGAGCATCGCTAGATCCAAGCCGTTGTAGACCGTTAGGATGCGTTCCGGCCTAATCCACGGAGTCTGGCAGAGTACCCTTTTGACCTCTTGGGCATTTACGATAATCCCATCGGCGAAAAAGCGGTAAATAAGGCGGTGCCACGGGTTAAACCGCCTCAGTTTACGGACAATCCCTAGACGCAATACACACCGGATACCGGTTAATTTTGCGGCCAGTCCGGCTAAGACATAATCTTTGCGCTTGGTTGGGATAAGCACCTCGATCCGCTCATGGCGAATCATCTGTATGAGCTTCCAGAGGGTCCAGAGATCGAAAAAGGCCAAAAAGGGCAGACG
>PWVP01000241.1 GCA_003561815.1 Campylobacterota bacterium
ACTTTGTGGCGATCGGCGCGAGTGTGCTCGTGCTTTGTCTCTTTTTTCGCAAGGAGATTCCAGATACGGTCGATATCCATAAACTCAAACGCCCCGAAGAGGCGATCCGCAGCCAGAAGATGTTTAAGATCAGCTGGTTTGTTCTCGCCGGTCTATTGGCGGCCTACACCTTTGGTGACATCTACGCTATCCCGATCTCCATCTTCGCCCTGGCCGGTGCGGCGCTGCTGCTGGCGCTGGGCACACACTACAAGACCTGCAAACCGATTATGACCATCAAGGCTGCCCCGTGGCAGGTGGTGTGGTTTAGTATCGGGCTCTATGTGGTGGTGTGGGGGCTGAAAAACGCCGGGTTGACCGAACAGCTCGCCAGCGTGCTGGTGTGGCTGGGCCAATACGGCGAAGCGGTGCAGATTGTGGGTACCGGCATTATCGCGGCAATCTTGAGCGCACTGATGAACAATATGCCCACGGTGATGGTGATGGATATCGCCATCGATCAGATGGGGCACACCGCACTGGCCTACGCCAATATCATCGGCTGCAATCTCGGGCCCAAACTCACCCCGTGGGGGTCGCTGGCCACACTGATCTGGCTGCATGTGCTGGCCAAAAAGGGGGTGAAGATCACCTACGGTCAGTATATGAAGGTGGGCTTTATCATCACGCCGCCGGTGCTACTGGTGACACTGCTCTTTTTGGCACTATGGTCCTAATTTAGGCTGTTTGGTGTAGAATGGGTCACCTTTTTTCGGGGGTGAACCATGCAACCGCTGCCTACACTTCGCGCCATCGCGACCGCTCAGATTGTAACCATCGAGCAGGAGGCGACTATCCATGAGGCGGTTGCCAGGATGCAAAAGCACGATCTGCGCGATCTGGTGGTCACCGGCGGCTCACTGCTGCAGCTCATCGACGCCCAGAGTGTGATCCGCTTTCACCTGGAGGGGATCGATTTTGATCCCCCCCTTAGCGCGCTTAAGCTCTCTGCGCTGGAGTCGATTCGCGAAGAGACCAGCATCCTCGAAGCGCTGGAGGCGACCGCGGGCGAGAGTGAGTACCTCTGCCTGATCGATGGCAGCCAACGCCCCACCGGGATTGTCTCCTATAGCGATCTCATCGCCAACATCGACCCCGATCGGGTGGTGGAGTCACTCACACTGGGCGAACTGCTGCCCGCCTCACCGCTCTGCCTTGTCAGCCATACTCAATCGGTGCGGGCCGCTCTGGCGCAGATGCGGCGCGAACGGAGCGATTCGGCCATCATCCAGGGCGAACGCGACGATCTGGTTGGCATCCTGACCCAGAAGGATGCGATCGCCCTCTTTGCCCGCGGCTGCGATCTCGATGAGGCGATCGCGCTTCACATGAGCAAACCGCTGCTGAGTGTCCGCTCCGGCATGCGGGTGTGGGAGGCGTACCGCTACCTGCGCGAACACCCCTTTAAGCGACTGGTGGTGTGCGATGAGGGGCAGCTTAGCGGCGTCATCACCCAAAAGGAGCTGGTCAGCAAATCCTTCGCCCGGCGCCTGGAGCTGATCCGCCAGCATGAGCGCAAGCTTCGCGAAGGGGGCCATCTGGGCGATCTTAAGGATATCCGCACCATCGGCACCATCGATCCGCTCACCGGACTCTTCAACCGGCAGATGTTTAATGAGCTTTTTCACCGCGAGATCGCCCGTGCCAGGCGCTATAAAGAGCCGCTGACGCTACTGCTGATCGATATCGATCACTTCAAGTCGATCAACGACACCCACGGCCACCTCACCGGCGATCGCATCCTGATCGATCTCGCCCGGGAGCTTGAGTCGATCCTGCGCACCTCCGATCTGCTCGCGCGCTGGGGCGGTGAGGAGTTCGCCCTGCTGCTCGCCCACACCGATCTGCAAGGATCCCAGCTTGCAGGCGAAAAGATCCGCAGCCACCTGCAAAGCTGCCACTTCGAAGGGCCCGGCAAACTGACGGTCAGCATGGGTGCCGCGCAGTTTGAGGGTGATGAGAATGAGGAAGGGCTCTTTGCCCGGGCGGATAAGGCGCTCTATGCCGCCAAACGGGCGGGACGCGATCGCCTCTGCACCGCCTAGAGCCTAAAAGAACCAGCCGCTAAAGTCTACGAAGTTGGTCACATAGTGGGCGATGATGGCCGGAAAAATGGAGCGGGTAAGTACCACACTCAGTGCTGGCAACAGCCCCCAGAGCGTCGCGGTCACAATCACCGCCGGCCCCAGCCCCCAGTGCACCAGCCCAAAGAGTAGCGAACTAAAGAGGATCGCCCAGATCGGTCGCCACCCCAGTGCCAGCAGTGCCAGCACCCCGAAGCCGCGAAAAACCAGCTCCTCGCTCACCGCTGTGAGCATCAATCCCGGCCCGAGATCAAACCAGAACACCGCCCGGCTCTCGATAGCCGGAAACGAGAAGAGCCGCCACTCATACCCCTGCGCGATCACCCAGCCGGGCACCCCCTGATCGATCGCCACCCCCAGCAGGCTCAACCCCACCGTCCAGGCCACAAACACCACCGGCGCCACCGGGCGCAGCCCCAGCCAGCGCTGCTCACCGCCGCGCCTGATCCAGAGCCAGATAAGCGCGCAGGCGGCGATCTTAAAGAGGTAGTCGATAGCCAACCAGAGCCGATAATCGCTCGCCCCCCAGAAAAAGAGGTCGTTTAGAAAGAAGGGGAGCGAGAAGATCGCAAGCCAGAACAGTGGGTGCATCGCCCCTCCTAGAAGATAAAGTTTGGACGCAGCATAAACTGGAAGCGATCACTATCGCTCCCCTCGAGCGCCTCATCGCGGTAGAGCTGGCGCGAATCCCAGATAAAACCCGCACCCAGGGCAAAGGCGTACGATCGCCCCCGGCGGGGGAAGTTCTTCTCCGCGATCAGAAAGTGGCGCAGGGCATCGCCACTCTTTTGGGAGAAGTCCACCGTGTACTCAAAGGCCGCATTATCCAGCCACGACTCCCCACCGGTGAAATCCACCTTCCCGCGCCGAAGCGAGAGGTACCAGGTGTCGGTAATGATCGGGTTATCGTGAAATCGACCACCCACGCGAAAACTCCAGCTCAGGCGGTGGTCGCTAAAGTCGCGATCGCCCTTAATCTTCCACTCCACCTCCACCCAGTTATCGCGAATCAACTCGTTGTGACGGATATGGTAGTGGCCGGCGCTAATCAAAAACCCCATGTAGCCCTTATTCTGGCTGGCGCGCTCCCCCTCCTCACTGAAGGTGACCACATTGCCCAAAAAGAGCGAGAGGGCGTACGGGTCGTTAAACCCGGCGGTGAGCACCTGGACCAGGTTGAGGCTATCGCTCAACTGCAGATTGTCATAGCTGCTGCGGGCGTTTTTTTTAATCGCCACACCGGCGATCGGCATCGGATTGACGCTCGCCTCTAAAACCACCACCCGTGGCCGGTACCACTCGCGTAGCAGACCGGTATAGATCTCTAGCTCGCTCTTATCCCCCGCATCGGGTATCGCCTCCTCCTCCAGCCCGATATAGAGCCCCACATTGGAGTAGTAGGCATCCAGCTCGTAGTCGATAAACCACTCTCTGCCCAGCAGCAGCCCTACGCTTAGCAGCAGCAACAGTGCACTCTTGATCATCGCATCCCCCTGCCCTATTGTAGCGTGAAGCGGGTTTCTGTTAGGATGGGTCCACCCCTACCTGAAAGGTACCCATGGAAGAGAAGCAGTTTGAGATGGCCATCACCGAAGCGGTGACCAACACCGCCAAAAGCGTTGAGATGCTCTCAGACGCCTTTATGCGCCACCAGGAGACGCTCCAGACCCTTATCGAGCATGTCAAACAGCTCCAGAGCCGTGTCGATAAACTCGAAGAGGCTACGGGCGAAGCGTCATCCTAAAACGGGCCCCCTTTGGGCCGTTTTCGGCCCAGATCCGGCCGCCAAAGCCGCTCTCAATAATGGTCCGGGACATATAGAGCCCCACGCCGGTGCCCTCGCTCTCGCCCTTGGTGGTGAAATAGGGCTCAAAGATCCGCTCAAGCAGCAGCGGATCGATCCCGCCACCATTATCCTCAAAACAGACCTCAACCGCCTCTGTAGAGCCGGTCACCGAGATGATAATCTCCCCCTTTTTCGTCGCCGGGAGTTCGCCGCGTGCGCGCGATCGTGCGATCGCATCACAGGCGTTGCCCATCAGGTTGAGCGCCACCTGCTTAAACTCGTTTCGCACGCCACTGATGGTACACGCCTGAGCCTGCTCGTCATAGCGCACCTCCGCATGGGCCGCTTTCAGGCGGCGACTCAGTAGCCGCTGCACCTCTTTAATCGCCTCCAGCGGGCTGAAGCGGCCACTGCTCTTATCGGGTTTGAGGAAGTTGTGAAAGTCATCGGCGGTTCGGTTCATATACTCCACCTGCTCGAGCCCCTGCCCCTCGGCATGCAGCACCAGCTCCGTATCCAGCCGCCTGGCGCGCGCCTCCTCGCCCAGCTCCTGAAGAATCAGCGAGAGGGCGCTGAGTGGCTGTTTAAACTGGTGGATAATGGCCGCAATCATCTCCCCCATCACCGCCATCTTCGACTGCTGGACCAGAAGGGTCTCATGCTGCTGCTTCTGTAGCGTCAAAAGCTTCTCGTACGCCTTCTGTTCAGAGATATCGGTCACCGTGGCGATCACCGCCGGCTGGCCATCCCAGCGGGTCAAAGAGGCGTTGATGCGAGCCGTGCGAATCGCCCCATCGCACAGCACCAGTCGCAGCTCGTAACGATCGGGTACGACTCCCCCCTCCAAACGGCTGGTGCGGTAGTGCTGCACCATCGCCTGATCCTCAGGGGCGACATACCCCTGTAAAGGGGCCCCCACCAGATCCTCCACCGCGCAGCCGACCATCTTCGCCATCGCCCGGTTGGCATAGCAGATCACCCCCCCCTGGATCGCCAGCACCCCATCGGAGAGGTTCTCGATAAAGCCGCGATAGCGCGACTCGGAGGCTAAAAGCGCACTCTGCATCTGCTTAATCGGCGAGATATCCTGCGAAACCCCTACACAGATCGTGCTGCCGTCGCCTTTGGCCCGCAGGGTGGCCCAGATAAAGAGGGTGTGTGTCTTAGCCGTGACGAGGCGGTATTCGAAGCTATCACGGTAGTCGTGGCGACTCGCATCGGCCCGCGCGATCGCTTCGCGAAAAGCGTCGGCATCATCGGGGTGGACATAGAGCTTTAAAAAGTGCTCCAACAGAATCGTCATGGGCAGATCGGTGCGCTCCATCTCCATCAGGCGGCGGTGCTCGCAGCTAAGCGTCATCATGCGATTGTCCAGATCGATCTCCCAGCTGCCCAGCCGGGCGATGCGTTGTGACTCCACCAGATCATCGCGCGAACGCGTCAGCGCCTGCTGCGCCTGAATCCGGGCGGTCTCATCACGCATGGTGCCCACCAGTCCCCCCTCACCTGCCTCATCCTCCAGGGCGCGGGCGTGGATCTCAATCCAGCGCACCCGATCGCCAGCGCGCACCCGGAAGGTCGCACTCTGTTCGACACCCCGATGGGCTAAGGCGGTCTGAAAAAGCGCCTCGGCCTGCTTACGATCGCCGCTCTCAAAGAGGGTGACCCAAAGCACCCCCTCAAAGCGCTCCAGACCAAAGAGCCGTGACGCTGCGGGGCTGATATAGGCGATCGCACCGTGGCGATCGGTCTTAAAGACCGCTTCACTCAGGTGGTTGGCGATCATGCGGTAGGAGCTTTCGCTTCTGGAGAGCTCCTCGTTGAGCCGATAGAGCCGCAGACGGCTCTGCACCAGTCGCCACGCCATCACCCCATAGACCAGAAGAAGCAGCACCCCCGCCCCCAAACGCGCCACACGGGGCCAAAGGGGCGGATCCTGGGGCAGAAGCGCCAGCTGCCAGCTCCCACCGGGTAGCATCACATCCATATAGACCGCCCGATCGCTCTGAAAGAGCGCGCGATCGCCTAAAAAGAGCGCCCCCTGAGCGCCCAGGGCGTCTTTGCCGCGGATGGCCAGGCGGGGATTGTCCGGATCGACCCCCGCGGCTGCGTAGACGCTTTTTAGATCCAGCGGCACACTGGACATCCCCCAGTACTCGCCGGCCCCCTCAAGCCCCTGGGCGATGTAGATCGGCGTCCGGCTGACAAACGCCTCACCCCCCTGGACCAGCTCATAGGGGCCGCCCACCACCGTCTGGCCGCTCTCGCGCACCCGCTTGGCGGTGTGTTTCTGATCGGGGTGGGTGAAGATATTGAGCCCCAGCGCCGCCTCGTTCCCCTCGTAGGGGTAGACATAGGCGATCCGCTCTCCTTGAACCAGGGTCATGTTTCGGATGTGAGGGGTGTGGGCCATCAGCTCACCGGCAATCGCCTCAAACGACTCGCGTTCGAGATCGGGGTGGGTGGCCACATAGGCGATGAGGCCCTGGGTCAGCTGCAGGGTGCTATTGACGGTGCCCTCAAGATTGGCCCGCAGGGTGCTCAGATCTTTTAGCGCCTCGGACTGAAGATACGCCTCGGTGCGCGCCTGCTGTGCGCTATCATAGAGCCAGATACCGATCAGCAGCAACGCCATAATGCCGCCGATAGCCCATCGATACATCCCTAACGCCTTTTTTAGGTGATTTTATCCAATCAGCGCTAAACCGCTACAATGCCGCCCATGAAAAGCGCAACCGGTTTCAAGGGCCGCTATTTTCTAATGGCCGCTATTCAGGCGTTAAGCAGCGAAATGAAGATGCTGGCCCTTATCTGTGGGCTGAAAATGCAGATCCTGCTGCGCTGCGCTAACCGCTTTAGTGGACTGGCCCCTCCGCCTGCTGTTTTCTCCCCTCTTTTTATCTATTTTCATAACCACAAGGAGAACAGCTATGCGAAAACAGATCCTATTCATGACGGCGCTTATCGCCGCGACCGGCCTATGGTCGAGCCCACAGGCCCACCAACCGACCCACGCTCCCGAGCACCCTGAAAACAGCGAAGAGAGAGCACAAGAGACACAAGACGCCCTCTCGCCGCCCATAACACTAGATCCCCTCACCATCCGCGCTCTGCGCTCCTCGCTCTTTGAAGCCTCCTCCCAACTGCAAACCACCGTGATCGACTCCGATGAGCTAAGCCGAAACCGCTGGCAAAATCTAGGCGATGCGCTAAATGCCCAAAGCGGTATCATCTTCAGCCAAGCCGGCGGGCCAGGACAGCAAGCCAGTCTCTTTATGCGGGGTCTGGATAACAAGCACACCCTGCTTCTCGTGGATGGATTTGTGCTAAATGACCCCAGCGAGATCGGGAGTGGTGTCATCTGGAACCACCTGCATCTAGGCAGCACCCATCAGGTGGAGATTGTCCGCGGCCCACAGTCGAATCTTTGGGGATCGGGCGCAGCGGGCGGCGTGATCAGCCTCAGCACTCAACCGATCGTCCAAGAGGGCACCCATGGGCAGGCCTACGCCTCGCTGGGCAGTTTCTATAGTGAGCGATCGGGGGTCGATCTCAGCCACAAACAGGGGGGGCTAATCCTGGAGGCGGGCTTTCATCAAAGCGAAGCAGAGGGCTTTAGCGCCGCTGCGCCCAAAAAGGGGTCGGACGATTACGGCAAAAAGCCTGAGAGTGTCGGCTTTGGCCCCGATGGGCACCGGATGGAGAGCCACCGCATCCGGCTGGCCTACACGCTGCCAAGCGGTGTCACCCTCACCGCCAGAGAGCTTAAACTGAGCGGCTGGAGCCAGTTTGATGGGGGTGCGGGCGTTGATGCCAACCACACACAGCGCTCCGAAACGCTTCTGCGCGGCGTTGAGGCGAGCCAGCATCTAACCGGAGGTCGATGGCAGATCTTTGCCCATCGATCGAGCTTTGATCGCAAAATGACCACCACCGGTGCATTTGCCGGTACGGGCACCTACGATGCCGAGTCCAGCCGTAGTGGCTTTGATGGGGAGCTGAACTACCATCCGGGCATGACACTCTTTATCGCCGCGGAACAGAACCGGGAGCATCTGGGCAGAAGCTACAGTACCGATCTGGACAGAACCCACAGCAGCCAATCGCTCCTGATCGCCCACGGGGCGCGCTTTTTAGAGGATCGGGGGCTTTTAAGTGTCGGGGTGCGCCACAACCGGCACAGCGACTTTGCCGACAAAAACACCTTTCAGGCCAGCCTGAACTGGCAGGAGCGAGAGTGGCTCCTCTTTGCGGGGCAGAGCACCGCTTATAAAGCGCCCTCTCTCTATCAGCTCTACGATCCATTCAGCGGCAACGACGCGCTGGATCCCGAGACGATCCAGGCCACTGAGGTGGGCTTTGGCTGGGCCGATCGGCTAAAGGTCACCCTCTTCCAAAACAGGATCACCGATCTGATTGATGGTGTCTGCATGGATCCGCCAAACTGCTGGAGCTGGGGCACAGAGAACCTATCGGGCACCAGCACGATCCAGGGAGCCGAGATGAGCTTCGCTCAGAGCTGGGCCGGTGGCGCGCTCGGCTTCTCGCTCCATCACACCCACCTCTTTAAAGCCGAAGACACAAACGGCGACAGGCTGGCCAGACGACCCAAAGATCAGAGTGCCGCCCATCTGGACTATCTGCCGATCGAGGCGCTCTCTCTGCGTCTAAGCGGTGAATATATCGGCGATCGAATCGATCAGAAAAACACCAAAACCCAGACTGGAAACTACACCCTCGCCCATCTGGCGGCCAACTGGCGGCTTTCAGAACAGGCGACGCTCTTTGGGCGTATCGAGAATCTGACCGATCGGTACTATCAGGTGGTCGATGGCTACCAGAGCGCCCCGCGAAGCGCCTATGTGGGCCTGGAGGCGCGGTTTTAATGCGTATCGCCACCCGCGCCTACCTGTGGTATAAGCTCTTTAACAGCCTCTTTGCCGGTGCGGCGATGGGGGCGGTGTTTGCGATCTATGCCGCTTTGGATCCGGTGATCTTCTCCGCGGGCGGGCTGCTGCTGGCTGCGGGGATGATCGTGGTGGCCAAACTCTATGCGCGGATTATGTTTGTGCGCGCCTTTTTTATCATCACGCTGCTGGTGGAGGGGGTGATGCTCGGTGTCGTCATCCTCTATCTGCTCCGCCCAGAGTCAGCGCTGATCGCCTTGATGGTCTATAGCGGCTATCAGGTGATGTTTCTCTTTGGCAGCTATCTGGTGCGGGCCGAGACCCGGTTTCTCAACCGCATCCAGCTTCTAAGCTGGATCGATGTGCGAAAACAGGTGGGCTATCTCTCGGGACTGGCAATCAGCTGGGTAGCCTACCGCTGGATGGAGAGGGGGCTCTTTATCGAAGAGAAGAGCATGCAGGTGTGGCACCTGCACTGGGGGCTGCTGATCGTGCAGCTGGTGGTGCTCATGCTGGTATGGCGAGCCTTTCGGCCCGCCAGCAGAGCCTAGTGTCCGTTTTTCTCGAAGCTTTCGCGACAGACGATGCAGTATTTGGCGTGGGGCTTGACCCGTAGCCGCTCGATCCCGACCGGCTCGCCGCACATTTCGCAGGGGCCGTAGTCTCCGCTGGTCGCTTTGTTTAAGGCGTACTCGATTTCACGCAGCTCTTGAACCTGCTGCCGGGTGATGGAGGAGTCGATCATCACTTCAGTGCTGTTAGCAGCGTAGTCACCCTCATCGTTGATCTCCGCTTCGGCCAGATCCGCCAACTCCCGAGTCGCCTCCTGGATGTTGTACTCAATCTGCTTTTTTCGCTCTTGCAGCTGGCGAACCAGCCGTTCGATATCCCGTGATCGCACGCGCGCTCCATTCCTGATAAATAAATTGCGGGATTCTAGTTAATTTTTATTAAAAAGGAGCTCAAACCCCGCGCCGATGCAAAGCGGTTCGATAAAGCTCCACATAAGCTTCTGCCGAGCGGGTCCATGTAAACTCTTTTTCCATCGCCTGGATGCGCATCTTTTTAAGGTGTTCAGGGTGGTTGTACCAGGTGTGTACTGCCCAGCCGACGGTATTGATCAGGTTGTGCGCCGTTAGGCCGTAGAACTTAAAGCCATCGCCCGTGCCACGGCTCTCGTCGTAGTTGCTCACCGTATCCTCCAGCCCCCCGACTCCGTGCACGATCGGCAGCGTGCCATAGATCTGACTGTACATTTGATTCAGCCCGCACGGCTCAAAACGCGAAGACATCAAGAAAAAGTCGCTTCCCGCCTCGATGCGGTGTGAGAGCGCGTGGTCATACCCGATGCGGCAGGCGAACTTCTGCGGATAGAGCGCGGCAATATCGCCGAAAAAGAAGTGTGTCCACGGCTCACCACTGCCAAGCAGCACCATCTGAATATCCATCTGCAGCAGATCGCCGATCGCCTCAGCCACGACATCAAACCCCTTCTGGTTCACCAGACGGCTGATAATGCCGATCACCGGCACATCGCGCACCGGTAGGTTCATCTCCTTTTGGAGCGCTTTTTTACAGACCGCTTTGCCGCTGAGATCTTTGGCGCTAAAGTGGGCTGCGATGAGCGTATCGCGCGCCGGATTCCACTCATCGGTATCCACGCCGTTTAAGATCCCCACCAGATCGTGCGCACGGGTGCGCAGGGTGCTATCGAGCTCACAGCCAAACTCCGGGGTCATCAGCTCCTGAGCATAGGTGGGGCTCACAGTGGAGAGCATCGTGGCGTGGGTGATGCCAGCCTTAAGGAGATTGACCTGATCGAACTGCTCGATCTCGCGGAAATTAAAGTGCTCCCAGCCGACATCGAGCACATTCATCAGGCCGTTATAAAACCGCCCTTGATGCTGCATATTGTGCAGGGTGAGCACCGACGCACAGTTTTTAAAGTGGGGATCGTCTGCATAGATCGTGTTGAGAAAGAGCGCTGTCGCGGCGGTGTGCCAGTCGTGGCTGTGCAGAATATCCGGCGCGAAATCGAGCATCTTGCACAGCTGCATCGTGGCGCGGGAGAGGAAGACAAAGCGGTTGTCGTTGTCCATGTAGCCCACGCCCTCTTCGTCGTTGTAAAGATCGCGCCAGCCGAAGTACACCTCGTGTTCGATCAGATAAACCGGCACTTCACTGCCGGGCAGTTTACCTTCCAGCACACCGCACCACTGCTCCCCGATAATCCCCATCGGCACCCCCAGCGGCCCGCCGATCGGCTTAAAGTCAGTGGTATCCACCGACGCATAACGGGGCATCACAATCCGCACATCATGCCCGGCAGCCTTGAGATAACGCGGCAGCGTACCCACCACATCAGCCAACCCGCCGCTTTTAGCAAAGGGGTGGCACTCGGAGGCAGAGAAGATAATCTTTAGAGGTTTCATAACGGGGCAGCCTTTAATTAAGAGGGTTTAAGAGAGTCTTCGATCAGCTCAAGAAACCGCCAAACCTGACCGCGCTTATCCAGCACACTCCGACAAATCAGCACCGGATCGAGCCGCTCATAGTCATGGGCCAAGAAATTCCTAAAAGAGGCAATCTTAGCAAAGTCGTACGCAAAGTCAGCAGGGATAATGCCGCGCTCACCTAGCAGATCGATCGCCTCATAGTAGCTGTTTGGTGTCGAGATCCGATTGTGTTTGCAGACCATCTCCGCTAAAGAGACAACCGAGTCCGCCATCCGGTAAAGATAGTGAAGAAGCGCCCCCTGATAGATAGGGTCGAAGATTTTCTCTTCGCAATCGGGGGCTAATGTGTCCAGTAGCGAGAGATAGTGGCGGATGCGATCGATTTTGGCGATGATTCTAGGCTGCATCTAGCGACTCTTTAAAGGCTTTGTAGTCCAAAATCCGGTGCTGCAACGCCAGCTCATAATCAAGCCGCGCCTCAGGATCAGCATCTTTGATCAGTACCCCCTCCTTTAGGACCGCCTCCAGCAAAAAAAGGTTTTTAGCGTGGTTGAGCACCACCATATCCACCCGGCGCGCCAATGCGCGCTCCAGACTGTGGTGCAACGCAAGCGCCTCCTCGAAAACATCCACTCCGGGCCTAAAATAGACGGCCACATCCACATCACTGCGCGGCGTGGCACCACCCGCCACCTGCGAGCCAAACAGCCAACCAAACAGCACCGACTCAAAACAGCCCAACGACTCTCTCAGGGTTTCAACCATGCATCGATTATAACACACCCCTTAAGCGGTGCACGCTTTGGCAACTTTGAAGCGACTATTTCTGGGTAAACTGTCCACCATGGGGGATTTTGGGGAGAAAAAGGTTGAGCTATGCGAATCGTGGGACTGGTTCTTGTCTCGGTGTGGGCACTCTGGGCGCTGGAGTCGGCGCTGGAGTCGGTAAGTATCGATCTAAAATGGCATCATCAAGCGCAGTTTGCAGGCTACTATGTGGCCAAAGAGCGGGGGTTTTATGAGGCAGAGGGGCTTTCCGTCACGCTCCATGAGCGGACCCAGGGCGAGGATAATGTCCGGCGGGTTTTAGAGGGCCAGACAGACTACGCCATCACCGACACCTCCATCATCCTGCGCTATCTACAGGGCGATCCGGTGGTGCTGATCGCGCCGATCTTTCAGTACTCGCCGCTGGTTTTTCTCACCCTCGAAGAGAGCGGCCTCAAGCGCCCTGGCGATCTGCGCGGCAAGCGGGTGATGCTCTATGAGGATGGGCTGGAGGGGATTCCGCTTAAGCTGATGCTTAAGATGGAGGGGCTCACCCTCGATGATCTCACGCTTCAGCCGCCTAGCTTTGATCACAACGATCTCGCCTCCGGCCGCACCGACGCGCTTTTTGCCTACTCGACCAATGAGCCCTTTTTGCTCCAGCAGCAGGGGGTCGCCACCCACACCATCGACCCTAAAAGCTACGGTATCAACTTCTATGAGGATATCCTCTTCACCTCTCGTCAGGAGGCGATGCTCCACCCTGAGCGGGTGAACAAGATTCGCCGCGCCACACTCAAGGGGTGGGCCTGGGCACTGGAGAACCCCGAAGAGACCCTCGATCTGATGATCGAGCACTACAGCCCGAAAAAGTCCCGCGAAGCGCTGGCGTATGAGCTAGAGGGGGTGCGTCAGCTCATCCGCCCGGAGATTTTTGAGATCGGCCAGATTAACCGAACCAAAATGAGCGCCATCGCCGATAGCCTGGTCGATCTGGGGCTAATCGCGCCAGACTACAATCTAGAGGGGCTCATCTTCGATCCCCAGGCCAAGCAGACGCCGCTGGCACTGAGCGAGGAGGAGCTGGCGTTTTTAGCGGCCAATCCGCGCATTCGCATGGGGATCGATATCGATTGGGCGCCGTTTGAGTATGTGGATGAAGATGGGGTGCATCAAGGGATCGCCGCAGACTACATGAGGCTGATCGGCCAGCGGCTCGGGATCGAGCTGCTACCCCAAAGCGATCTAAACTGGCAGGAGACGCTACAGGCGGCCCAGGATCGGCAGCTGGATATCTTCTCCTGTGCGGTAGCCACCCCACAGCGCGAAGAGTATATGCGCTTTAGCACACCGTATCTCTCCTTTCCGATGGTGATCGCCACCGATGAGACCATCAGCCACCTGCGCGATCCAGCCGATCTCATCGGGCGCAGCGTGGGGGTGGTCGAGGGCTACGCCTCGCACGATATCCTCTCTTTAGGCTACCCGGAGCTGACCATCGTACCGTTTGAGACGGTCGGTGCGGGGCTGAGCGCCCTCTCGCGCGGGGAGATCTACGCCTTCGTGGATAATCTGGGCACCATCAGCCACGAGATTCGCACCCGCAGTTTGAGCAACCTCAAAATCTCGGGCCATCTGCCCCACCGCTTCGATCTCTCCATCGGTGTACGCGATGACTGGCCGCTTCTGGCCTCTGCGATCGAAAAGGCGCTTGAGAGCATCACCCCTAAAGAGCACGATGATATCTACCACCGCTGGATCCAGCTGCGCTACACCACCGAAAAGGACTACACCCTGCTCTGGCAGGTGGCTGCAGGGGCGCTTCTGATAGTGGGTGCGATCGCCTGGTGGAACCGCCGTCTGGTGTGCGAAGTCAAGCGGCGCAAGGAGGCCGAGGAGCGGTTTCGCGCCCTAAGCGAATCCACCTTCCAGGCAATCGGCGTCCACCGCGATGGACAGATTCTGGAGGTCAACCGCGCGGCCGAGGAGATCTTTGGCTACAGCCGTGAGGAGCTGGTGGGCATGAACCCGCTCGTCCTCTTTACCCCCGAGGGGCAGCAGGTGGTCACCGAGCAGATCCGTGCTGGCAGCGAGGAGCGCTACGAAGCGATCGCGCGACACAAAGCCGGACACAGCTTCCCCGTGGAGCTGCACGCGCGCAATGCGCTCTTCGAGGGCCAACCCGCCCGGGTCACTTCGA
>PWVP01000126.1 GCA_003561815.1 Campylobacterota bacterium
GTATTTGATTGTGAGGTCATCGTATCCCTCAATGTCCAGCGTTTCCAAAGCCTCAGGCCCAGGTTTAGCCTCAAGGGTGAAAAGGATTTTACGTACGAGGTCCAGATTACGTTTCATTATTTTCCTTGAATCCGCTGGCTTACGCCGCCATCAACTGCGTAGCAACCTGGCGCGTGTTTGTGCGGCACGCACAAAGCGTGACAGGTTTCGGAGTCAGATTGCATGGCCTTGTTGGACGAAGCCGCTACGCGGCAGACAAGTTCCGGGCGATCTTCTTTGGCCATAATTAACATGTTGTAATCTCACGGCATTCGGTAATAGGTAGGGAGTGGCGGAGCATAGGGAGCCGCCGCATCAACCATTACCAAGGAGGTTACAATGAACACCACCATGCCGCAAGATCCCCATTTCAACAAGCAGTACCAGAAACACCTCAAATGCCTCAAGCTGGGCGGTCTGCAGCCCAAGACCATCGATGCCTATGCCAGGGCGATCCGGCGTATCGGCAACTATTTCGACTGCCGGATTGACAACCTCAGCTCCGACCAGTTGCTCGACTATTTCACGGAACTCCTGGACACGCATTCCTGGTGCGCAGTCAAGCTCGATCTCTACGGCCTGAAGTTCTTCTACTCCGAGGTGCTGCGCAAACCCTGGGAGAATATCCCTCTGATCAAGCCGCCCAAGACATCCAGAATTCCCGATATCCTGTCTGTGGAGCAGGCCGGGCAGTTATTTGCCGCAACCAGGATCTTGAGCTACAAGGTCTTCTTCTTTACCTGCTACAGCATGGGCCTGCGCCTTGGCGAGGGCATTCGGCTCACTGTCGGCGACATCGACGCGGGCAACATGCGGGTGCATATTCGCGACGCCAAGGGCAACAAGGACCGGCTGGTGCCGCTGCCCGACAAGACCATGCAGGTGTTGCGGGAATTCTGGTCCGTGCACAAGCATCCCCGGTTTCTCTTCCCCAGCAGGAAAAGAGGTCTGAAAAACGTCCATCTGGTTGATCTGCCTTTGGACCGGGGCGGCATCCAAACCGCCATGCACTCCGTTGTCCAGCACCTCGGCATAAAAAAAAATCTCATGCCACTCCCTGCGCCACAGCTATGCCACTCACATGCTGGAGGCCGGAGTCGATCTGCTTGAGCTGCAGCAGATCCTTGGCCATGTCAGCATCCTGACCACCGCCAGATACACCCACCTGACCTCAACCACGGCCAACAATACAAGAGTGGTCGTCAACTCCCTGGTCAACTCCCTGGACATCCAGTGGGGAGGGCGCAAATAATGCTGCTCTCCACGATCATCAACAAGTTCAGGGACAGCTTCTTCCGCACCTACAAGAAAAATCTCCTGCCGGGCCATATCAAGGCCCTGGAGTCCATGGCCCGATGCCGGCACGAGCATGGACCGCACATGCTGGCCCACTGTTCGGACCACCAATGCGGCGAACTGGCCTATATCCCCCACTCCTGCGGCCACAGAAACTGCCCCCACTGCCAGAACCACGAGAGCCAGCAGTGGCTGGAAGTCCAGCTTGCCAAGCGGCTGCCGTGTCAATACTACCTGGTCACCTTCACCCTGCCCGGACAGCTGCGGGATCTGGCATGGAAACATCAGAAAACCGCCTACGCCCTGATGTTCGGGGCAGTGCAGGAGCTCCTGAAATCCTTCACCAATAACGACAAAAAACTCGGCGGGTCACCGGGGTTCACCGCCATCCTCCACACCCATTCCAGGACCCTGGACTACCATCCCCACATCCATGTGGTCATACCCGGAGCAAGCATCAACCAGAAAACCGGGCTGTGGAAGGAAAAGTCCGGGAAATATCTCTTCAGCCACAAGGCCCTGGCCAAGGTCTTCCGGGCTAAACTGCTCCAGGCCCTGGTCGATAACAAGCTGCCGGTTCCCCGTGATTGCCCCAAGCAGTGGGTGGTTGACTGCAAAGACGCGGGCAACGGCGAGAAGGCATTGGTCTATCTTGGCCGCTACCTGTACCGGGGCGTCATCCGGGAGCAGGACATCCTGCACTGCCGGGACGGCATGGTCACCTTCCGCTATCGCCATGCCAAAAGCGGAGAAGACCGGACCAGGACCGTCAAGGGCGAGTATTTCCTCTACCTGCTCATGCTCCATGTGCTGCCCCGGGGGTTTCGACGGGCAAGGTCGTATGGCTTTCTCCATGCATGCAGTAAAAAGCTGCTCCGCGTCCTGCAACTGGTGCTGCGGGTCGCCCCTTGGCGCGCCCTGGTACGCAACCTGAAGCAACGGCCGACAATCATCTGCCGGGCCTGCGGGGCCGCCATGGTGATCACCGCGACAAGGATTTCCCGACCACGGGTCCTTCCGGCCATATTGTACCAGCAAGCAAAACCGGAGGCCCTGCCCATGTAAGCCGCAGCGGACATCACTGTTGCCAACCGCCGGCTTGCGCCGCTACAGGATAGTTGCGCCCGAAAAACTCCTCAAAACAGCTAAAAAAGGACGATGAATCGACAAAATCTTCAGCAAAGAGCAGCCCGCCACCTCTCCACGCCTCGCAACGGTTCACATACCTGATTCGGTAAACTCAGGCTCAAAAAGATCTTTTCTATAATATGACCACCGGGCTTGTCCAACAAACGGTTCAGATCACGGCTTCGCGTGATCTAACCTTATCCGTTGGAAAGGGTTCAGATTGACTTGAGGATGAACTCCTCAAGGGGTTTGCGTTGGGCGCGTTGTTCCCCCGGGGCGGGATGTCCCAGGGCGACCACCGCCATCAGGTCATGTTTTTGCTCCACTTCCAGCAGTTGCCGGACCTGCTCCTTGTTCTGCAAAATCTGGCCCAGCCAGACTGCTCCCAGCCCCAGGGCCTCGGCGGCCAGCAGCATGTTCTGGAGGCAGGCGCCGGCCGCCTGATGGTCCTTGACCTGGTCATACATGGCGTCCCGGTCCAGGAAAACGGCGATCAGGGCCGGGGCACTCAGGACAATCCGGCGGTATTTGGTCAACTCGGCCAGTTGCTTCCGGGTTTGCTCGTCCCGGATCAGCACGAAACGCCAGGGCTGGTTATTGATCCCCGATGGGGCCCAGGTGCCGGCCCGGACGATTTCCCGCAACGCCTCTTCCGTCACCTCGGCTGCCGTGTAATCGCGGATACTGCGCCGGCGGGAAATGGCCGCCAGTACAGGGTGCTGATGGTCCTGCCCGTTTGGCTTCGGCGTTTGCGGTCGGGGTCGGGGTTGTGGCTGCATGGTTATTTCACTTTTGCCGGGGTGCTCAGGTGGCGTTAACAACTTGAATTGGCTAATGATAGTCGCCGTTCGGAGCTCTGTCAACGAAAAGGGGGCAAATGACGGGGATCCGCCAAAGTCATTGCTTGTGTGCCCCGTCCAGGCACGGCGAGTTTTTCATGTTGCCTTGGGGGCTCGAGTTGTCATTCCTTGAATCCGTGCAAGCTTGCCAGGTGGCGGGGAATCTGGTAGAAGGTGGCGGGCATGGGGCTTGGCGCAGCAAGGGCCGGGGTGGACCCGGAAAACAGGTTTTTTAAGGAGCAAAGTTGTGACGGAGCAGGACACACCCACAGCGGCAGTGGAACTAATCGATACCCATTGCCATCTGGATTTTCCCGACTACCAGTCGGACCTGGCACAGGTCATGGAGCGGGCCAGGCAGGCCGGGGTCGGGCAGATGATCAGCGTCGGCATTGATTTGGCCACTTCCCGCCGGGCACTACAACTGGCTAATGAGTTACCCGGAGTGTATGCCACGGTGGGAGTGCATCCGCACCATGTCCGCGAGGTCGGGCCGGATGATTACCGGGCCTTGCGGGAGTTGTCCGGCCATCCCA
>PWVP01000249.1 GCA_003561815.1 Campylobacterota bacterium
CGCTGCAGGCGCGCATCGACGCGGCTTTAGGTGAGAACCTCTCGCAGCAGGAGCTTCTGATTCAGCGGGCCAAGATGGCGGATCTGGGGGAGGCGTTTGGGATGCTGGCCCACCAGTGGAAACAGCCCCTGACCGTGAGTGTCCTGGCCGCCGATGTGCTGGATAACCGTATCGAAGAGCTCTCAGACACAAAGGAGGGGCTGCGCTACTACACCGCCACCCTAAAAGAGCAGCTTCACTATATGCGCCAGACGGTGGACGATTTTCAGGCCTTTATGCGTCCGGATCGCCGCTGTGCACCCTTTGGCCCCTATGGAGCACTTTTAGGGGTGGTCAAACTCTACGGCCCGGTGCTTAAAAAGCGCGAGATCGATCTGGTGATCACCGCCGATGAGCAGGCCCGCAGCGCGCAGGTTTACGGCTATCAGAACGAGTTTATGCAGGCGCTTTTAAATCTGCTCAGCAACGCATCGGATGCGATTGTCAAACAGCGATCGCAAAAAGGGGAGTTTGAGGGGGAGATTGTGCTGCTTTTAGAGCGGCGCGGCGCCTCTTTAGTGCTGGAGATTAGCGATAACGGGTGCGGCCTGAGTGAGGCGATCCGCCCCCGGCTCTTTGAGCTCTTTGCCACCGACAAGGGGGCGGCGGGTAACGGGCTGGGGCTCTATATGAGCCGGGTGATTATCGAGCGGATGCAAGGAGAGATCACGATCGAGAATCAGCCAGCAGGCGCACAGGTGCAGATTGTGCTGCCGGTTATGGCTTTGCCAGCTGCCAGCGCGAAAGAAGCGCCCATCCTTTGACCTCTACCCCCATCTCGTCAAGCCACCCGGCGATGGCGTGGTTGCAGTTGTGCCAGAGGGTGTAGCGTCTGGGGTGGGGGACGAAACTGAGATCGAAGGAGGGGTTATCATGGCGCGAGGCGTACCCCTGAAGGTAGATCCCATCAAGCCGCGCCATAAGCGCTTCGACACATTCGGCCTCCAGTGTCATCGGGTAGCTTGCGTCAATCCGTGTGCGCACCTGCGCCTGGATGTCGGTGTGCAAACCGGGCGGCTCAAGCACGCGCCGCGCCAGCGTTCCCCTCGTGGGCCATAAAAGCGCGCGCAACCCCCCGCTTAGACCCTGCTGCTCTTTAGCGAAGTAGCGCCACTCCCCGTAGCTGTAGCGCACCAGCGAGCCATCCTCCCGGCTAAGCAGCAAGCTCGCGTGGTAGCCGTGATCGAGCAGATAGACGCTTCGGGGCTCTGCGATCGCAGCGGGTGGACTCAGGCGCACCGTGCAGCCAGCGAGCATCAGTGCTAAAACTATCAAAATCACCATAGGCATCCTAAAAGCATAGCCAAATTTAGGTGGATTTTAGAGAGGCGGGGTAAGCTAGTGGTAGGCAATGGGGCAAGGTGATTAAAAGGATCAGTTGATGAAACGCGGAGTGGCGATAGCGGCATTTGTGCTGCTGGGGGTGTGGTTGATCGGGTGTGAGAGCAGTAGTAGTGGTGGTGAGAGTGAGCGTGGGCCGGTCATTTCGGTTGAGGACAACACCCTCTATCACGCGGTCGGACATGAGGTGATACTAAGAGCCGAGAATCCGCACGGTGCGGGGTATCGGCACGCGGATAACTTTGAGTGGACGCTGCTTCAGAAGCCCGAGGAGAGCGCGGTGGATAACGGATGTGATTTGGCCCGTACGCTCCCAGGAGTTGCGGTTTGTGCCCGATGTGGTTGGGGAGTATGTGGTGCGCGTGGTGGGCTCTGTGGGGGATCATAGGAGTGAGCCGGTGGAGTACACCGTGACCATCCTGCCCTGGAGCGGGGGGCTGCAGCTGAGCTCCCACGAGGCGCAGCGGGTAGGGCGGTACGATCTGGCGATGGACGGCGCGGGCAATGCGGTGGCCATCTGGCAGCAGGAGGATCAAGAGGGGGACCAAAGCCGTCACCGCATCTATACTGCCTGCTACTATGCCAACAGCGGCAGTTGGAGCTGGGAAAACTGTCTGGATGATGCGGCTGGGTTTGATCACTATGGAGGCTCAGAAGGCGGTCCGAAGGTGGCGCTCAATGCGTCGGGCGAGGGGCTGGCCGCCTGGATTCGTCAGGTGGATGGTCAGCGCGAGCTGTGGGGCAGCCCTTATCAAGATGGCAACTGGCCCACGCCCACAAAGATCGCTGGCCAGAATGAGATGCAAGATTTTGAGAGATGGCGTCTAATGGTTGATCCGGGAGGTGAGAAGCTCGCCTTCTGGGATACTGATCAGGAGTGCACGCTGACCCGATGGATCGAGGGGAGTGGCTGGAACGAGGTGGAGTCTACCCGTATACCGCTTCGCTCTGCGCCGCTTCGGGTAGAGGGTACTGATCGTCTCGCAGTGCTCTATCGTGCTGTCGTGGATAACCAGGGCCGTCTAGCTATCGGCTACTACGATCCGGACAAACCGGGAATCGAAGAGCTTAATGGCAGCATCTCTGGTTATCATGGTGGATTGTCTCTCAAAAGCGGACCCGATGGGGAGGCCTGGCTGGCCTGGACGGGCAGATCGGATGGTGATACCAGCTTTTACGCCAGTCACTACGACACCAGCCGCCTATCCGAGCCGATGCTTATCGCGCAGGATAACAACTTGACCGATGCGCGTTATCTGACCCATGCCGATAGCGGTGAGCCTGTCTCGTGGCGTGTTGCTACGATTGACGGCGCTTCGACGCTTTGGTGGAGTCGCTATGAGGGCGGCAGCTGGTCTGAGCCCGAGACGGTGTTAAACCCCTTTCACGCCAACCCGGTTCGCCCCATCGCGCAGCCCGATGGCGGCTGGATTCTGGTGGGCGAAGGGGATCGTGACTCCGATGGGTGGCAGATAGGGGCGTGGCACTACTCACCCGATGGCGGCTGGGAGTCTGAGGTTCGCCCAATCGAGTCAAAAAACCCCGGCGTGGTGGATGGCGAGATCAAAGTGGCCAGCGATAGTGCCGGAAACGCAGTGATTATCTGGCGTCAATATCACTCTCCGTACACGACCGCTGGCAACCCTTCGGGCCTCCACTCGGCCCGTTACAGCGCACAGGAGGATCGGTGGATAACCGAGTAAGTAGGCCAGTGGGTGGGTAATCCCCCCTCAAATCCAACCCATCCAAAAGTAGAATTTTCTCATAATACCCCAGAGGAGATTCCCCATGAAAAAATCACGCTTTAGTGATGCTCAGATCCTATCCGTACTCAAACAGGCCGAGAGCGGCATCCCGGTGCCTCAGCTTTGCAGAGAACACAACTGATGGCCCGCAAACGAAGTGCGCGGCTGCCAGAAGGGGTGCCTGCGGTGCAATATCAGTAGCGCTACCTTTTACAAGTGGCGTAGCAAGTACGGCGGCATGGACGCCTCCCTAATGGCCCGCATGAAGGAGCTCGAAGAGGAGAACCGCAGGCTCAAGAAGACAACTGACACCCTGCAAGCAAAGCGAGCAGCTGGTGGAAGGGGTGCCTGTGGTATGTACGCCGAAGAGCGCATTAAAAACGAGATCGTCCAAGAGGCTTTAGCGGGAAAGCTCTAGGGCCATCTGAAAGGCGACAGATGGCCCAAAGAGCGGTTACCACCCGTTTGATCAGTATCCGGATCGCTTGTGAGGCTTTTAGCATCAGTCCCGGCGGTTATCACTACCGGCCAAAGCTCAAAGACGAGAATGCATTAATCGCCGACCGGCTTATCCGACTGACACAGACCTATAAAGACTGGGGCTTTGGACTCTGCTTTTTACACCTGCGCAATGTCAAGGGCTTTGGCTGGAACCATAAGCGGGTGTATCGCATCTACCGGGAGCTGGAGCTCAACC
>PWVP01000205.1 GCA_003561815.1 Campylobacterota bacterium
CCCAGCGTCTCGATCGAGCGCATCAGCCTCTCGAACCTCACCTTTAGCGGTGCGAGCATCGAGCTTGTGCTGGCGCTTAACAACCCCGGCGGCATCGATCTGGGGCTTGAGCAGCTCGAGTATGCGCTGCATCTTGGTGGCGAGCCGATTATGCAGTTTGAGATGCTAGAGCCTAAAACCCTCCCGGCAGGCGACTCCCGGCAGGTCTCGACGACGCTTCATCTCGATCTGCGGACAATGGGTCTAGGGCTCTACCGTCAGCTCAGTAGCGGCGATGTGCAGTTTCGCGTCGCCGGTGCCAACCTGATTCGCCCGCTTCATCCGCTGATGGAGAGCCTCAAGCTCCCCTTTGAGGTGGAAAAAGAGGGGCCTTAGCGCGCCTCCTCCGGGCGGGTTTCGTTTCTGGCGGCATCCTCCAGGGCATCAAGGGCCGCTTTAAGATCCAGCAGGAGTGTGCGGATGCGCTGCTGCTGCTGATCGCACCCTTCCCCCATGCGCTCCTGATTGAGGCCGCGATCGATCTGCTCTCCGAGCCGTGCCAGCTCATCGCTCATCGCCTGGGAGAACTCATCCAGGCGACTGGAGTGGGCCAGCAGACGATCCACGCGCCGCACGAAGTGATTGATATGTTCACCCGCCTCGGTTAGCTCCTGCTCCCCCTCGGCCCCAAAGGGGGCGGTCTCTTCGCCCTGCAGTGGACGGGCACGCAGGGTGCGCGCATGGGCCACAAACGAACGGATATGATCGCGCATCCCCCAGAGCAGATAGAGGGTGTAGAGCACCACCAGCGCCAAAAGCAGGGCGAAGAGGTACTGCACCCGCTCCAGCCAGATGCGATTGGAGGTGGCGTGGTGCGCATAAAAGACCGCCGCCCGCTCAAGCGCCTCAAGCAGCGCTTCGCCCTGTTTGGCCATCTCACCCTGATCGGCAATCAGCGTCCGCCGCCCCTCGACAGCGTTGATCACCGAGTCGCGAAAGCTCTCCCACAGCAGCTGATTATCCGAAACCAGCGCGAGGATCGAGCCGTGCAGAAAGCCGTCGTGATTGGCCAGAGAGCCTAGCACACTATCGTAGTTGTTCAGCGCGTTATAAAACTCCTCGTAGTGCTCCTCCAGAGGGTTGGCCAGATAGGCTGAAGCCATCAATACCACCAGATTGAGCACCCCTGACTGTGCGCGGGTCTCCTGCTGCATCGTGCGGTTCATCCGGCGCCGCTCGACGATAAAGGCCACCTCCTCTGTCGCCTCCTGAAGCTGTGGCACCATCTGTAAAAAGGTCTCCGTCTCCAGAGCAATCTGTGCCTGCTGCTCTTTGAGCTGTTTCATCATCGTGCGCAGCTCCCCCCAGGTGCGCTGAGCATCACTAAGCGCGTCGGCCACATCGGTGGTGGGAGGCAGATAGATCGCCTCGGCCTCATTGCCCCGCATCAGATCGGCCAGATTGGCCTCAAACTGCGCAACCGTCTGCTCCAGATGACCACGATCGCGCAGGGGGTTGTTGAGCAGGTGGTAGGTCTCTTTGATACTGCGCTGAGAGAGCATCCGCTGTTTGCCAGCGATATTGAGCACCTGTGCGTCGGTTTTGCTCTCTTTGTTCAGCAGAATCGTCACCACAATCAGCGTGATCGCCACCGCCGTAATGAGAAAAATAATCAATCCTGTTTTTACAATCAGTCGCGTCACACTATCATCCTATAATCTCTAAAAATTTTTGCAATCATACCGCTGCAGGGTTTAGGTGCGGATATGGCGAGCGATCACCCCTAAAAAGTGCTCCGGATCGGTCTTGGCGATAAACTCCACCGCCCCGAGCGCTTTGACCTTCACCCCGACACCCCGATCGGACATGCTGGTGTTGACCGCCACGGGGATATCCTGCATCTGTTTGCTCTCTTTAATAAACTTCAGCACCTGATAGCCATCTTTTCGGGGCATCTCCAGATCGGTAATCACCATCCCGATCTGATCGATCGCCGCCTCATCGAGCCCCTTAAGATGCTCGATAAGATACTGTCCGTCGTGAAAGATCTCATACTCCAGGCCGCTCTCTTTGAGAATGTCATCCACAATCTGCCGGGCGGTTTTGCTATCCTCGGCAATCAGCAGCCGCTTGCCGCTCTCGATGGCCGACTGGGGGATGGCGTAGGTGGCGCCGAAGGTGTCAAAAAGCAGCTTCTCCACATCCAGCACCAGCACAATCTGTTTGCGCCCCTCCTCCATCTCGATCACCGTATCGTAGGTGATGGCATCAAAGAGCCCGTCAGGCTGCTGCAGATCGTCAATCGGGACATTGAAGATATTGTGAATCCCGCTAATGGGAAAGGCGATGCGGTTTTTGTTGTACTCACACACCAGATACTCGTAGTAGACATTCTCCGCTGCGTCGATGCCGAGCCACTTCTCCACGCTGATAATGGGAATCACATCCTTCTGATAACGGATAAAGCCGGTTAGAAGGGGGGATTTGATGGTGTTGTTGGCAATCACCTCATACTTTTTAAAATCATCTATCGATCGGATTTTGGAGATATTGATCCCGTAAAAGTTCTTATCATTCAGCTGAAAAACCGCGATCTGCATAATGTTGTGCAGATGGGTTTTGCTGGTGGCCTCCATCCGTTTAATCATCTCACTCATCGATACTACTCCGGTTTAAAAATCAGAACCGCCAGCGGCGGCAGGGTGATCTCAATCGAATCGGCACAGCCGTGGGCGGGCACCCCCTGGCTCTCGACCCCGCCAAAGTTGCCCTGATTGGAGCCGCCATAGTGCGCGGCGTCGCTATTAAACAGCTCCTGATAGAACCCCGCCTGCGCCACCCCTATGCGGTAGCCGCCCACCACCTGCGGCGTGAAGTTGCACACCACCAAAAGCCGCTGATGCTCCCCTGATCGCCAGAAGGCGAGCACGCTGTTTTGTGCATCGCTATCGACCACCCACTCAAAGCCATCGCGATCAAAATCCCGCGCATACAGGGGCGGCTCCTGACGATACAGACGGTTCAGATCAGCCATACAGGCGCTCAGCTGCCGATGCAGCGGGTATTGTAGCAGATGCCAATCAAGACTCTGTTGGTAGTTCCACTCCGCATACTGCCCAAACTCCACCCCCATAAAGAGCAGCTTCTTGCCCGGATGGGCAAACATATAGCCAAAGAGAAGCCGCAGATTGGCAAAGCGCTGCCACTCATCGCCGGGCATCTTGCCCATGAGGCTCCCTTTCATATGCACCACCTCATCGTGACTCAAAGAGAGCAGAAAGTTTTCATCAAAGGCGTACCAGATACTAAAGGTGATCTGATCATGGTGATAGGCACGGTAGAGGGGGTCGCGGGCGAGGTATTTAAGCGTATCGTGCATCCAGCCCATGTTCCATTTGAGCCCAAAGCCCAGACCACCCGTATCGGTCGGGCGGGTCACCATCGGCCAGGCGGTGGACTCCTCGGCAATCATCACCACATCATCAAACCGCCCGTAGGCCACCGCATTGAGCGTCTGCAGAAACTCCACCGCCTCCAGATTCTCCCGCCCGCCGTGGGGGTTGGCGATCCACTCACCCTCCTGGCGCGCATAGTCCAGATAGAGCATGCTGGCCACCGCATCGACCCGGATGCCGTCGATATGAAACTGCTCCAGCCAGTAGAGCGCGGAGCTGATCAAAAACGCCTTGACCTCATGGCGCCCGAGATTAAAGATCGCACTGCCCCACTCGGGGTGAAACCCCTGACGGGGATCGGTGTGCTCATAGAGGTTGGTGCCATCAAAACGGGCCAGGCCGTGCGGATCCACCGCAAAGTGCGAGGGCACCCAATCGATAATCCCCCCGATATCCGCCTGATGGAGCCGATCGACCAGATAGCGAAAATCATCGGGGGTACCAAAACGGGCCGTGGGGGCAAAATAACCGATACACTGATATCCCCACGAGCCGTCATAGGGGTGCTCGGTGGGTGGCAGCAGCTCCACATGGGTAAAGCCCATCTCATGGAGGTAGTCTGGAAGCTGCTCGGCCAACTCACGGTAGGTGAGCGGACGGTGCTCATCGGCATTGAAGCGCCAGGAGCCCAGATGCAGCTCGTAGATACTCATGGGCGCACCTAGCGCGTTTTTGCTGCCGCGACGCTTCATCCACCCCTCATCGGCCCAGCGATACTCGCTTTTATAGACCCGTGACGCGGATCGGGGGGGCACCTCCCAGTAGGTGGCCACCGGATCGCTCTTTTCGACCCGGTGCCCCTCGGCGTCGATCAGGGCGTACTTATAGCTCTGCCCCACAGCCGCCTGGGGGATAAACACCTCCCAAACACCGGTGCCATCCTCGCGCCGCTTCATCGGGTGATCTTCAAAGCGGTAGTGGTTAAAATCCCCCACCACGCTCACCGCCTGCGCATGGGGCGCCCAGAGGGCGAAGTAAACCCCCTCGACGCCATCGACCAAAAGCGCGTGCGCCCCGAGTCTCTCCGATAGCCGGTAGTGTGATCCCTCTTTAAAATAGTAGCTATCGCTCTCCTGCCAGAGCGAAAAGTCGTATCGTGGTGCGGTGCTCATAGGCCCCCTTTGGCTTGGGTGTGGGATCATTATAGCATCCAAAGGCGGCTTTTTAAAAACGCGCTTTGGCGGGCTGTTATGCTGGATTTTAGAGCCGCTTGAGTATAATAGGCCGATTTAAAATGACCGAATATTGGAGTCTGGGAGTCTGTATGAAAAAACGATCGCTGGTGATGGCTGGGTTTGTGGCGGCACTGAGCGCCTCGATCCTGCTTTTTGGAACCCTCGAAGCGCAAGCAAGCAGCAATGAATCGGATCGTCTCAACGCCTTTTCAAAATTCACAAAAGTGGTCAATACTATTGAGCGCTACTATGTCGATGAGGTGAGCATCGATGAGATCATGACCAAAGCGCTCAACGGCCTGCTGAGCAACCTGGACGCCCACTCGGGCTACCTCGAAGCGCAGCAGTTTGAGGAGATGAACATCAAAACCCGCGGCGAGTTTGGCGGTCTGGGGATTACGGTCGGGGTGCGCGATGGCGCTTTGACCGTGATTGCCCCCATGGAGGGGACACCGGCGGATAAAGCGGGGCTGGAAGCGGGGGATATTATCCTCAAAATCGACGAGAAGGCGACACTGAGCATGGGGATCGATGAGGCGGTCAACCTGATGCGCGGTGAGCCGGGCAGCTCGGTGCGCCTGACCATCGTGCGCAAAACCCGTGAGCGCCCCTTCGAGGTGGCGATCGTGCGCGATATCATCCAGGTGCAGTCGGTCTATGCGAAAACCTACCGCGACGATGTGCTCTATCTGCGGGTGACCAACTTCGATAAAAATGTAGCCGATAATCTCAAAAAATATATCAACGAGCACCGTGGCCACACAAAAGGGATCGTTCTAGATCTGCGCAACAACCCCGGCGGCCTGCTCGATCAGGCGATCGCCACCACGGATCTCTTTATCGATCGCGGCGAGATTGTCTCCCAGAAGGGGCGGGTGGCCAACGAAAACCGTACCTTCCGCGCCAGTCGTCAAGGGAGCATTCTCGATATTCCGATCGTGGTGCTGGTTAACGGCGGCAGCGCCAGCGCGAGCGAGATTGTCAGTGGCAGTCTTCAGGATCATAAACGCGCCGTCGTGGTGGGTGAGGAGACCTTCGGCAAAGGGAGCGTGCAGGTGATCTTGCCCCTGGATGGTCCCGATAGCGATGCGATCCGCCTCACCATCGCCCGCTACTATCTGCCCAGCGGTCGCACTATCCAGGATACCGGCGTGACGCCCGATGTGAAGATCGGACGGGCCAAGGTCAAGGAGATCGATGATGAGTTTGCTATCCGGGAGGCGCAGCTTCGCGATCAGCTTGAGGCGGAGCTGCGCGCAGCCAACGGCGAAGAGGAGCCCGAAGAGAGCAAGCGCGATCCCAACATCATCACCGATGAGGAGCTGCGGGAGGATTTCCAGCTGCGAAGCGCGCTGGGGATTCTGCGCGGCCTGATTGTCTCTAGGCACTAAATCTATCTTAAAGAAACGGGGAGTCTATGAACAAAGGCGAACTACTTTACGAAGGTAAAGCGAAGCGGCTTTACACCAGCGATAAAAAAGAGGAGCTGATTGCGGAGTTTAAAGACGACCTCACCGCTTTCAACGCCCAGAAGAAGTCCCAGGAGGTGGGCAAAGGGGGGCTTAACTGCCTGATTAGCACCCACCTCTTTGGTCTGCTCGAGAAGGCGGGGATTAAGACCCACCTGATTGAGAAGATCGATGAGACCCATCAGCGGGTCAAGCGGGTTGAGATTATCCCCATCGAGGTGATTGTGCGCAACATCGCCACCGGAAGCCTCAGTCGCCGCCTGGGTATCCAGGATGGCCTGGTGCTCCCCTTTACGCTGGTGGAGTTTTGTTATAAAAGCGACGAGCTGGACGATCCCATCATCTGCGATCAGCACGGACTCATCATGAAGCTGGCCACCCAGAACGAGATGGACACCCTCAAGGCGCTCGCACGGGAGATAAACGAGGTGCTGCGCCCCTTCTTCGCCCAGCGTCGGCTTAACCTGGTGGACTTCAAAGTCGAGTTTGGCCGGGGTGAAAACGGTGAGATTCTTCTGGCCGATGAGATTAGTCCCGATAGCTGCCGCTTTTGGGATATGGACTCGGGCGAAAAGCTCGATAAAGACCGCTTCCGTCAGGATCTCGGCGGCGTCAAGGTGGCCTATGAGGAGGTGCTCAAACGCATCGAAGGGGCGATTCTGTGAAGGTCACGCTCAATGTCTTTTTAAAAGAGGGGATCTTAGACCCCCAGGGAAAAGCCACCGCCCACGCACTGGAGGTGATGGGTTTTGAAGGGGTAAACGGTGTGCGCATCGGCAAACAGATCGTGCTCGATCTCGCCTGCAGCGATGAGGTGAGTGCCCGCGCCGAGGCGGAGAAGATGGCCTCTGATCTACTGGTCAATGGCGTTATCGAGGAGTACACCATCGAGGTGGCGGCCTAATGCGCGTCGCGGTACTGCACTTTCTGGGGACCAACTGCGAACGGGACACCCACTACGCCCTTCAAAAGGCGGGCGCTAAGGTTCAGATGCTGGCCCACACCGAAGCGCAGCTACCTCAAAAGTGCGATCTGGTGGTGATTCCCGGCGGCTTTAGCTACGGTGACTACCTGCGCTGCGGCGCCATCGCCCGGGTAGCGCCCATCATGGAGGCGGTGAGCCGCTTTGCCGATCAGGGTGGACGGGTACTGGGCATCTGTAACGGCTTTCAGATCCTGCTGGAGGCCGGGCTGCTTCCTGGAGCGATGCGTCGTAATGCCAATCTCCACTTTATCAGCCGCTATCAGCCGATGCGGGTAGTCTCAAACGATAACCGCTTTTTAGGCAAGCTTGATGAGGGGCAGATTCTCACTGTTCCACTCGCCCACGCCGAGGGGAACTACTACATCGATGAGCCCGGCTACAAAGCGCTACAGCAAAACAACCAGATTCTACTCACCTACTGTGACGCCACCGGCGCACCGATGGGGGTCAATGGCGCCGTGGGCGATATCGCCGGTATCCGAAACGAAGCGGGCAATGTCTTTGGCCTGATGCCCCACCCCGAGCGGGCTGTGGATGCCATCACCGGCTCAACCGATGGGCTGACGCTTCTTAAAAGCGTGCTGGAGGGGTGATGCTCCGCACCCTTCTTGGCCCGCTTCTAGCGGCGCTTTTTCTGCTGGCCGAACCCGCTGATCTCTTTTACGATCCAGGCGACGAGACGGCGCTTGCCCAGCAGGATCTCAACACCACCGAGGATCTCAACGCCACTCAAGAGCCTATCGATGAGGCGCTACTGCTCGATCCGTTACGCCCGAAGCTGATTTATCTCACCCCCCAGGAGCTGCCCAGCACCCTCTATGTGGGCCAAAGCATTGAGCTCACCGTCAATGCGCTGGTGACGGAATCGAACTATGACCACTTCAGTGTCAAGCTCCACGAAAGCAGCGGTGTGCGCCGAATCGGACCGGGCCCACGGTGGGAGCGGGTGGACGATAATCGCCACCGCATGCGGCTCTTTTTCCGCATCACCGACACCCAGGTTCGCCTGCCTGAGATTGAGACCCGTCTCTATATCGATGGCGCACTCGAGGATATGGCGACGCTTGAGCTCCCCGCCCGCCGGGCCAATCCGGTGGCTACCAACCCCCACTTCACCGGTGTTATCGCCAACGAGCTGGAGATTATCACCCACAAAGTGGAGCGCTTTGGCGAAGGGCAGAACATCTTAGTGATGGATCTGCAAGGCCACCTCTCCAACCTGGCCGACTTCAGCCTGCAGGGCGTCGAGACCCAGGGGACCGACTGGGTGGATGATCGGCCGCCGCAAACACGCATCTTCTACTACGCCCTCATCCCGGCCGATCAGGAGGGGGTTCGCTTTAACTACTTCGATCCCACCACCGGCGACTACCGCCGCTTCGATCTGAGCTTCGATCTGAGCAATCTGGGCCAGCGCATCAGCACCCACGCCGACATCAGCCCCAAGAGCCGATCGATTCCGTGGCTGGAGATCTTTTTGCTCTCCGTGGCGTCGATTCTGCTGATTCTCTTCTGGTTTAAAACCCACCGAAATCTCTTTTTGGTGATGGTGGCCCTGACCGTTGTGCTGGCCGTCTGGCTGGTGCTGCGCGATGAGCGCGTGACGATCCAGGAGGGGGCGCAGGTGCGGCTTCTGCCCACCAGCACCAGCACCCTCTTTTATGTCACCTACCGCCCCACCGAGGCGATCGCCCTTAAGCGAAAAGATGGCTACATCAAAGTCCATCTACCCGATGATAAGATCGGCTGGATCCGCGAGGAGGAGGCGCTCGATTAATCCCGCTTGAGATCCACGATCGTATCAGCACACCAGGCGGCCAGATCGCGATCGTGGGTAATGAGCAGCACCCCTACCCGATCGAGCAGACCCACCACCAGACGCATCACCTCCAGCTGGGTGATGTTATCCAGCGCGCTGGTGGGCTCATCACAGAGCAGCAACCCCGGCTTCATCAAAAGTGCCCGCAGTATGGAGAGCCGCTGAAGCTGTCCACCGGAGAGCTCATGGGCTTTGCGCTCCATCAGATCCGCCGAGAGGTGCAGTCGCTCTAAAAGCGCGGCCACCTCGCTTCGATCCGGCGTGCGGCCACACGCATCCACAATCTGCGTCCAGATGGCATAACTGGGGTGAAAAGAGGTGTAAGG
Organism: Campylobacterota bacterium; assembly: GCA_003561815.1. Classification (GTDB taxonomy): domain Bacteria; phylum Campylobacterota; class Campylobacteria; order Campylobacterales; family SZUA-545; genus CSSED11-302. Next base: position 9,209 of record PWVP01000205.1, read on the forward strand.
GTCTTGAAACACCTGCGAAAACCGAACCTTCTCAATCGTGCCGCTTTGGGGCTTGAGCGTACCGCCGATTAGCTCCAAAAGGGTGCTTTTGCCGCTGCCGCTGGGGCCAACCAGCGCCACAATCTCCCCCTGCTTGAGCTCCAGATCAAACCCCTCAAAGAGGGGGCTCTGGGGCGTATAGCTAAAGCTAAGGTTCTGGATCTTAAGAGCGCTCTTTGGCATCCTGATCGCTTAGTATATTTTCGCCTTTGGCCCAGTGGGTGCGCGGCACCTCATCAAAGACGATATAGCAGGCCGCCTTGGGCTTGCCGGTGATTTTATTCATCGTCTCGCTCACCTCATCGGCGATCTTTTGGCGCTGATCGTGACTTAGGGAACCGGCAACTTTGATATTGATGTACGGCACAGTTAGCTCCTTTTTATAATCCGCCAAAGAAGCAAAGCTCCTTTGGCGACGCTTGGGCCGCTATGGCCACTAAAGCTTGCCCCCGCTAGGGGCAGAATCATTTTCTTACTTGTCCATCTCCATAGATTTGAAACTTATAGGTGGTCAGCTCGCTCACCCCCATCGGGCCTCGGGCGTGGAGTTTGTTGGTGCTGATGCCCACCTCGGCTCCGAAACCAAACTGTCCGCCATCGGTAAAGCGGGTGGAGGCGTTGACATAGACACACGCCGCATCGACGCGGTTTAGAAACTGCTCGGCGGCAGCGTGGTTGGTGGTGACAATCGCTTCGCTGTGGCTGGAGCCGTGACGGTGGATATGCGCAATCGCCTCATCGATGCCGGCCACCATCTTAATCGCCAGGGTATTGGAGAGGTACTCCTCATCCCAGTCCGCCTCGCTGGCCGGATCGATCACAATCTGCGCGCAGGTTTTTTCACAGCCGCGCAGCTTCGTGCCTGCCTCATCAAACGCCTTTTTTAGCCGGGGCAGAAAGGCTGGAGCGATCTTCTCATCGATAAGCAGCGTCTCGATGGCGTTGCAGGCACTTGGACGCTGCACCTTGGCGTTGATCGCAACCCGCTCGGTGGTTTTATAGTCCGCACCGATATGCACATAGAGGTGGCACACCCCCTTATCATGCTTCACCACCGGCACGGTGGCGTTTTCGCTGACAAATTTAATCAGCGCTTCACCGCCACGGGGCACGATCAGATCGAGATAGCGATCTTGCTGCACCATCCAGCCCACCGCTTCACGGGAGCCATCGGGCAGCAGGGCGATCGCCGCTTCGGGCAGGTCGTTGGCCTTCAGGACGCTCTGCAAAACAGCGGCGATGGCGGTGTTGGAGCAGATCGCCTCTTTGCCGCCTTTAAGGATGGCGACATTGCCGCTTTTAAAGCAGAGTGCGGCCACATCGGCGGTGACATTGGGGCGGGATTCGTAGATAACCCCCACCACGCCGATCGGCACGGCCACCTTCTCGATTTTGAGCCCATCATCGGTCACCCAGCCATCAAGCACGCGGCCCACCGGATCGCGCAGTGCGGCAATCTCGCAGAGGGCGGTCGCCATCTCTTCAAGCCGCTTATCGTTGAGCAGCAGCCGATCGCACATCGCCTCACTCAGCCCCGCGGCCTCGGCGTTTTTCATATCTTCGGCATTGGCCTTTAAAATCGTCTCTTTTTGAGCCAGCAGCGCCTGGGCCATCTCATTTAAAACCGCCGATCGCCGCTTGCCCGGCAGCACCGACATCACATGGGCGGCGGCTTTAGCGTTTTTTAGAAAATCGGTTAAGTGTTCCATCAAAACTCCTTATTTGAAACATCGCCAAAGGGGCGAAGCCCCTTGCGGGGCAGAACCAGTTTAGAACTCCTCTTTATTCTCCCCGCTAAGCAGGTCGTGCAGGCTTTGGCGGGGGTCTTTGCCCTCCAGCAGCGCATGCACCTCCTGAGCGATCGGCACATAGAGCGCCTTCTGTTTGGCCAGTGCGACCACCGCCTGTGTCGTGGGCACCCCTTCGGCCACCTCCCCTAGCCCTGCAAGGATCGTCTCTAGCCCCTTGCCCTGCCCCAGCGCGGCACCGACACGGTAGTTTCTTGAGAGGGTGCTCGAAGCGGTCAGGAAGAGATCCCCCACCCCCGCCAGGCCCAAAAAGCTCTCCACCCGTGCACCGAAAAAGAGGCCAAAGCGGGTCATCTCCGCCAGCCCCCGCGTCACCAGTGCGGCGCGGGCGTTGTTGCCCAGCCCCAGCGCGTCACTCACCCCTGCGGCGATGGCGATCACATTTTTATACGCCCCGGCCACCTCCGCACCGATCACATCGTCGCTGCGGTAGGTTTTAATCCACTCAGGAAAGAGGGCCATAAAGTGCGCGGCGGTCTCTGCGTGGCTTGCTGCAATCGTCAGGGCGGTGGGCAGATGCTTCTGCACCTCCGCAGCGAAGCTCGGGCCGCTTAAAAACGCCAGCCGATCGGCGCTCACATAGGGCTCATAAAGCGCGTTTAGAAACCGGCCTGTGCTCACCTCAATCCCCTTGCTCGCCACCAAAATCCGCTGATTGTGATCGACATACTGCTCATGCAGCCACGCACTGCTCACCTGCGCGGGCAGGGCGATCACCAGCGAAGGGGCCGCAAGCGCCTCACTCAGTGGCACAAACCCCTCTATCGCCTTAGGGGTGCGGCCAGTGATCACCGCCTCCACACCCGCATCGCGAAACGCACCAAAAAGCGCTTGACCCCACTTACCCGCGCCGATCACGGCCAGCTGCATACGGCTCCTTTGGTTTGAGTGGGACTATTTTAGTCCATTTTCGTTGATGGCTGGCTGCTGCGACTCAGGCCTTTTTGACAAACTCGGACTTAAGTCCCATCGCGCCGACGCCGTCGATTTTGCAGTCGATGTTGTGATCGCCCTGGCTTAGGCGGATATTTTTGACCTTGGTGCCCGCTTTGAGGGTGCTTGAAGCGCCCTTGACCTTTAGATCCTTTATGAGAGTCACGCTATCGCCATCGTTTAAAACCGCACCGTTTGCATCGCGCACAACCGCGCCGCTTTCTGTCTGAACCTCATCGATCGACCACTCGTGACCACACTCCGGACAGACATAGAGCGGCCCATCTTCGTAGGCATACGATCCGCCACACTCCAGACAGAGCGGCACACTCATAGAGACACCCCCGCTAACTTATCTACTCGCATCCAACAGACTCCTTGGCTTGAGTGGGACTATTTTAGTCCATTTTCGTTGATGGCTGGCTATGGCAGCGTCAAGCGTGTTATAATCTGGCAAGTTTGTCATGGTAAGTTTCAAGGCTTCGAATCGAAAGCTGAATTGATTATCGAAGAGGGGGTGGTGACGCAGATTCGTGTCTGCGAGGTGCGTGGTCGCAAACCGCTACCGCCCTCCGAGCTGAAAGAGTTTGTCCGTTTTGTGGAGGCATTCAAGGCGGAAATCGTCCAAAAGTGGATCGACTATTTTGTCTATCATCGCCAACTTAGGTGCACCAAGATAGAAGGGAGAGTTAAATGAAGAACCTAGAACCCATCTTTGTTACTGACGCCTCAATATGCGGAGAGTTGACCCTGTGCCTACGCTTCAACGACAACACCAGGCAGCGGGTGGACTTTTCTGATTTTATTCTCTCATCTGCCAATCCCCATATTCGCAAATATGCCGATCCGAAGCTTTTTGCGACCTTTGAGATCACGGATGGCGATCTGCAGTGGAACGACTACGATCTCTGTTTTCCCGTCATCGATCTCTATGAAAACCGGATCTCTGCTCCAAGCAGCGCCCGGAGTGCAGCCTAGACCCTAATTCGCGTATGCCAAAAGCCTAAACGCTGCGCCATCAGAAACTCCGCAGGCCATCACTAAAAGTGCCGCTTTTTTCACCTGATCGTTGTCGTGCTCGATCGCAGCGCGATTTTCCTGCTGCCCGCTTTGGGGTGCTTGTCCACCCGCCCCTGCCTACCCCACTTGAGCAAGTAATCGCAGTTGCGCTATAATCCGCGCTACCTTTTAGACGACAAAGGATGGCATGTTCGCTTATCAGACCCTTCGCGATCAGCTCTTTCGACTCTCCCCTGAGACGGCGCACAACCTGGCCGAGACGGCGATGCGTGTGGCCGATCGGACCCCTTATGCGTTGGGCCTGATGGCCGATCGCTTTGCGCGGATCGAGGGGGCGCTTAGCCAGCAGGTGTGGGATCTGACTTTCCATAACCCCATCGGGATGGCCGCCGGATTTGATAAAAACGGCACGATGATCCGCCCGCTTGCCGCGCTGGGTTTTGGGTTTGTCGAGGTGGGCACCGTCACCCCCAAGCCCCAAAGTGGCAACGACAAACCCCGCCTCTGGCGCCATATCGATCACAAAAGCCTGCAAAACGCCATGGGGTTTAATAACGCCGGGGTTAAGGCCCTGATGAAGCGCGTCAAGAAGCTTCACCCCTTTGCCATCCCCATCGGCATCAATGTCGGCAAAAACAAAACCACCTCCGCCGAAAATGCGCTAGAGGATTACCGCTGCTGCGTCGAAGCGGCTAAAGACCACGCCGACTATCTGGTCTTCAACCTCTCTTCGCCCAACACGCCGGGACTGCGCGATCTACAAAGCGAAGCGTTTATCCGCGCGCTGTTTGAGATGGCGACCGAACTGACCGATCGGCCTGTGCTGGTCAAAATCGCGCCGGATATGAGCGCCAAGGAGGCGGTAGCACTCTCTAAAACCGCCATCGATGCGGGAGCCAAAGGGATTATCGCCACCAACACCACCAACGACTACACACTCATCGAAGACAGTGAAGCAAACGGCGGGGGCCTAAGCGGCGCGGTACTGACCGAAAAGAGCCGCGCGCTTTTTGACGACTTGAGCCGCGCGCTTTTCGGCCAGACGGTGCTTATTAGCTGCGGGGGCATCACTACGCCTGAGGAGGCGTACC